>CAINVS010000243.1 GCA_903854205.1 uncultured Bacteroidota bacterium
AATCAAAAAAGCCAATCGGGTTGCGATTGGCTAAGGATAATTTATATTCTAATCAGAATGATATCATTGGCTTTATCAAGAATTGCTAATTTCTTTTCATCAATACTTGTTATTTGAACTTCTTCTTTATCAGTACCTTCGGGTGAAAGGATAAGAAACTGTTTACCCTCGGTATCCTTAATTTCCCAAGTAACTTTTTTGCCTGCTTTAGCTGTTGATGTAGCTGAGCCATCAGCATTAAAAATTAAAATTATAGGGTTTTTCTTAGCAGACTGATCTTCTCCTTTTATGCTGATTACCTGCCAACTGCCTACAATAAGGTCTTTGGACGATTTTTTTACTTCAACTTTGGGTTCATTGATTTTTACTTCTGTTGATTTATCTTCAATGGTAGTTGTGCTCTTTCCAGAACATGCGATAGCCGCAAAAGCTACAAAACCGATATAAAACAGTTTTTTCATATGTCAAATAAGTTATAGATTAAAAAATTAGCTTTTTTTATTTTTTGTAAAAGGCAGACAGTATTTCTATGCCTGCCCAATTTTACTATTTTTTTTGCATTTCGATATCACCGCTTTTATCAACGATAACGACTTTTTTTGCATCGATACTTTTGATTTCAAACTCTTCGTCTTTTTCAGTTTTTGTGCTCAGGAATTCTTTTCCCTCTTTTTGTTTAACTTCCCATTTCATCTGAGTCGTTTTTTTACCGGCAACAATAGTACCCGAACCATCAGATTTGAAATTGTAAGTAACCGATTTGTCTTTTGGCATTTCTTTGCCTGCAATGCTGATAAGATTCCAATCGCCTTCCATCATTTTAGCTGTTGAAGGCTTTTCTTCTTTTTTAGGCTCTTCAGTTTTGGTTTCAGTTTTGGTTTCAGTTTTTGCTTTGCCTTTGCAACCGATAGCAACTGTAGCCATAATGGCAACGAAGCTGAGGATAAACAGTTTTTTCATGAGTTTAATTTTGTGTTGTTTTATAGAAAATGATTGATTTGGATAATACATAATTGGGCTATCCAACAAAGTAAGGATAAAGATAATTATGAAATTTGGAATAGCTTAAAAAAAATGGCAGATTTTTAAGAAGGGTCAAATTACCTTTTTCTTTCGGTGACAAACATGACCAAATCTTCCATGGATTCTCTGGCAAGTGAGGGCGGGAAACTTCTCAGCAGTTCAATCGCTTCATTTCTGTAATGATACATACTTTGTTTGGTGTACTCAATGCCGGGGCTGTTAATCACAAATTCTGTCACCTCCTGAATTTTCTTGGGATTGGTGTTTTCGTTTTTAATGATATTGATGATTTGATTGCGATGTGTTTTATCTGTTGTATTGAGCGCATGAATGAGGGGCAGAGTCATTTTTTTCTCCTGAATATCGTTGCCCTGCGGTTTGCCCGCATCTCCATCGCCAAAATCGAAAAGGTCATCTCTAATTTGAAAGGCTATGCCTATTTTTTCGCCCATTAGGCGCATCCGCTCTATTTCTTCGTCAGTAGCCCCAACAGAGGCTGCCCCTGCAGCACAGGCCGAAGCGATGAGTGAAGCCGTTTTTTTACGGATAATTTCAAAATAAATCTCTTCTTTAATGTCAAGACGGCGGGCCTTTTCAATCTGCAGCAATTCACCCTCGCTCATTTCGCGAATGGCATCCGAACAAATGTGCAGCAGTTGGTAAGCGCCATGTTTAAGCGAAAGCAGCAGGCCTTTGGAGAGCAAATAGTCGCCAATAAGCACAGCTACTTTGTTGCCCCATAGGGCATTTAGGGAAAAGAATCCTCTGCGCTGCATGGAATCGTCCACCACATCATCGTGAATCAGGGTTGCTGTGTGCAGCATTTCTACAAGAGAAGCTGCGTGATAGGTAGTCTCACAGGTTTTTCCGCAGATTTCTGCCGCTAAAAATATGAAAAGTGGACGAACCTGTTTGCCCTTGCGTTTGATAACAAAACGCATGATGGTATCAAGCAGAGAAACTTTGCTTTTCAGTTCAGATTTGAAGCGCTCTTCGAAAATTTCGAGTTCCTTTTCTATAGGAGCTTTGATCTCGTCGAGAGTTTTTAGTGTTATCATGAAATATATAATGATTTTTCTATATTGAAACAATTGAAAAGTAATCAGGAAATACCGTAAACCCGATTCCTCATTAGATTTCGCGTTGAAAGCGAATAGATTTTCTATTGACGAATTTGTGGGTTATATTCAAATGCCCGATCATTTTAATTGAGATAGTATATTCTTATTCGAAAAAGAAACAGGAAACTATGTTTTAGTATATTTCAATGATCTTTATCTCTACTCTTTGGTTTTTTGCTCTACCGTTTTCAGTTGAATTATCATCAACCGGCTCTCTTTTTCCATATCCCTTGAAATCTAACATTTTTTCACTGACTCCTTTCGAAATCAAAAATAAATAGACCGACTTAGCTCTTTCTAATGACAGTCGGTCGCAGAACTCATGAGCAGGAAGGCCATTGGTATGACCTCCAATTTCGACTTTTATATTTTTATTCTGAATCAGAAAATTTGCCAAATCTGAAAGTGTTTTATTGGAAGTAAAGGTAAAAGAGGTAGAATCGGCCATAAAATAAAGATTTTCGACTTTAAACTTTTGTCCTTTTTTTAAATCGTCAATTTTTAATTGACTGGAAAAGCTATTTTGAACAACTTCTTTTTGCAGAACCTGTAAAACAGATACAATTTTAAACTCAAAGGAACTATTTTGACCAGCTTCAGTTTTTAGAAAACGGTTTGCATTTATACCCTTTGAAATCAAGTAGTTTTTGATTGAAGCGGCCTGTGTACCATTCTGTAAAGTATTTTCTTTCGGAGTTTTTATTTGGATTGTCATTGCGGGATATTCTTCCATAAGATGCAGTAAACGATCTATTTCGTATGTTGAATATTCTGAAGGCAGGTTCTTTTCATTAAAGGTGAGATTTGGCATGGGTACGAGCAAACCTTCCTGTACAGGATACATTTTCATCGAGATTTTGTATGAGATTATGGCATCTTCTTTAAAATCAAGATTTATTCTGCTGGTTACACTGTAATAGCCCTTCTTTATCCCATAGAAATCGTAATTGATATGGGTTGGTAAACTACCTTTGAAAGTGCCATCGGTAGGATTTGATTTTGATAAAAGAATTTCTTTATGTTTGGGTGTAGTATAAAATGTTATTTCGGCCGCAAGTGGTTTTTCGGTAACGGCATCGGCAACTATACCTGAAAATAAACATACTGAATCCTGTTTCTTTTCCTCTGTGTAAAATTCAAAAATATCAAGTTTGTTTCCCGAGTTTTTGCCTGATGTAAAGTAGGCAATATCACCGTTTGAATTCAACTGAAAACCCATTTCACTTGTAGCGGTATTAATTTCAGGACCTAAATTTTTGGGACTTGTCCAATTTAGCCAGCTATCATCTTTTCTTTCGGAAACGAAAACATCATACATTCCATAACCTGGATGACCATTAGATGAAAAATAAATTTTCTTAGTGTCGGGAGACAAAACCGGGTAAGATTCACTATGCAGTGTATTGAGGACTGATCCCATGTCTACAGGTTTTGAGTAAGTTCTATCATCTATTTGAAAACTTACAAACAAATCACTGTTACCGATCGAGTTTTCATTTTTTATGGCCGAGATTAAAACCTTTCTGTTTTGAGAAAGATAGTATTCAACGAATTTTTGGTCATTTTTAAAATCTTCGATAGTAATGTCCTTCGGTAATGACCAGCCTTTATCAGTTAGTTGGCTCATAGATAGACCTTGAGATTTTATCTCGCCTTTTTCATTATATTGATTGGCAAGAATTAATGTATGTTCATCAGGAGCAACATAAATAATAAAATTATGGCCTTTATTGTTTAATGGTTTTCCCATATTTACAGGATTTGTGAACCATCCATCATTATCTTTTTTTGCATACCAACAATCGGATTTACTTATGTCTCCAATATTATCAGGATGTTCTTCGCGCGAAAAATACAATGTATTTCCATCTGCTGAAATCAATGGCACATTCTCAGAGGCAGTTGTGTTTACCTTATCTAATGGTCTGCTTTTTCTTCCCAACACAGAATTAGCTACAATATTCATTTTTGCTTCCTGACGGATTAAGACATAATCAACTTCAATCGTTGAGTTTTTATCAACCAAAAATCCCAAATTGGGCCCTTTGATATCCGGTTTAACTGAACTGTTGACTAAATTATCATTGATATAGTAATAGATACTTTGACCTATTGATTTAATTTTTAGAATATTGTAGGAACCGGTTCCATTTATATACGTTGATTTACTGAGGGGTACTTCACTTTTATAATTATCATTTATCTTAGACTGAATAAAAAAACTGCCTTCCCCGCTAAGACCAAAGGTGTTAAGATTTTTTAAATCGGCCAACGCCCAAACTAAGCCAAAGTTACTTTTGGCACTGCCTGCTTTCAGCTTAATTTTTGCTTCAATTTCAAAATCCAATTTATGAGAAAAATAATTTATATCTTTCCAACAGTACCATCTTTGGGTTGTATCCTTATCCTGAATTATATAGACTCCATTTTCAATTCTAAAATTAATTGACGTATCATTTTTTACGAACCAACTGCCGTCAACTTTATCAAAATCGTCTTTTATCAAAATAGGTTGAGCGATTGTGTTTTGGAAGAAAAATGAGAGGATTACAGTAAAAAAAATAAATGGTTTCATAGCTTGTGACATTGTTTATTCAAGGGAAAATAAAAAGGGACTAAAACTGAGTAAAACTATTTTTAAAATGCAATTTTGTTTGAACAACTAATTTTTACTTTTAGTTCAGTCTTGAAACTTTCTTCTATAATTTTGAGCCGCTTTTTGGATGATGTCACATAGCATTAAAGGTTTTTAGTGTCATAATGCCTTAAATTTCACAAAAACTTATCTTTTTAGCTTAGTGGGATGTTAATATTTCCTGAAATTCATCGTTAAATATCAATTTTACAAAGATATGAAAATAATTGAAAATAAGTTTTTAATAGGAAATGCTGCCCGATTATTTGGTTTCGATCTCTATCTCCCTGATGCTTTTAAGCATTCAGAATCTTTCCCCATATTGATTTTTGCACATGGATTTAAAGGTTTCAAAGATTGGGGACATTGGCAAAAATTGGCAATGGGATTTGCCGCAGAGGGTTTTGCTTTTTTGAAATTTAATTTTTCCCACAATGGTACTTGTCCGGAAAGTCTTACTGAATTTTCCGATCTCGAGGCATTTGGCAATAACAATTTTACCATAGAATTGGCCGATTTGAAAACAGTTATTGATTGGGTTTGTGATCATGCTGCAGAATACCGCCTTGAAAAATCGGAGATTTGTCTGGTAGGACATAGCAGGGGAGGGCCAATAGCACTACTGACCGCCGCCAAAGATGAAAGAATTGCTGCTTTAATCACTTGGGCTTCTGTTCATGAACTGGATTATGCCTGGCAGGATGCTGAACAATTGAAAAACTGGAAAGGAAATGGTGTTCAGTATTCGGCAAATGCCCGTACCGGTCAGCAGATGCCGCTCAATTATCAGCTTTACGAAGATTTTGCAGCTCATGCTGCTGAATATTCGGTAAAAAATTCGCTGTCAGGCTTCAAAAAACCGATGCTGATTGTACATGGAACGGCAGATCCTGCTGTAAAATTATCATCAGCGGAATACCTGAAAAGATATGCCCCACATGCTGAATATCTGTTGATTGAGGGGGCTGATCATGTTTTTGGTGGCCGACAACCATTTCCGGAAACGGAAGAATTGCCGCTTCATTCAAAAATATTGCTGAACAGCTGTCTCGATTTTTTACGCGCGCAGGCACCTGCGTCAGATTTGACAACTTTTTAAAAGTTGTCAAATCTGTGCGCGGACGTACGCGCGGATGAAATGGACATCAGACATTGTTTTTCAGTATGTCATTGTCGAGCATCGACAGTTTCTGCCATATTTTTGATGAAAGGCCATCAGCCAATTGTTCAATATCATTTACAGCCTCCAAAACAATGGAGTCGTTTTCTTTTAGGGCGTGTAATGCCGCCATTTTGCTGATGAGCGAGAGCATTTCTGAACAATAATCCAAATATCGGGAAAGTTCAAAAGCGCTCATAGACCGCTCGGGAGAGGAGGCAGTACTTGTTTGTAATAATTTGGATGCTATGAGTTTAACAGGATCTTTTGTGAGCTGATGCATGTCCACAACATGCGCCATACTGCGAAGCCTGTGCAGGGATTTGAGTACAGCTTTGCGCTTTGCCTTTTTTTCCAGGGAGGCGATAAACCAAATGGCGATGGCCAAAAAAATGAGGTCATTCACTCCGGCCTCACTCGCCTGTAAGATGTCGGCCCAACCGTTTATTCCCGATGATTGTTGGAAAAGTATGCTGAAAATACCTATTATAATTGCTAAAACCAATAATATGGTAACCCAAATAAGCCCCCGCAGGAACCAAATCGGCTTTTCTATTCTACGAAGCAGCTGATCTACCTCAGCCGCTACTTTTATACATTCGGCACAGACTGAACTCAGTCCTGATTTTGGAAATCTTTCCAAAATCCGGTCATGGAGCTTGTTTAGCGTGGTCAGAATATGTTTTGACTCCAGCTCGGTGTATTTGCCGTCAATATCGGTTTTTGATTTATACCAGTTTTCCCAGAGCACAACTATTTAGATTTAGAGACGTGGAGATTTTTAAACTCGTTCCTTATTGAGTAAAGTTAGAAATTTATTTTTAATGTAACAAAATGAAATCTGTATTCAGTAGAAAATGGAATTCTATATAATATAGCTCCATCTGGCCGATATTTTTCTATCTCCGAATGGTGCAGAAAGAAAAGAACTCCATAACTGTATCATTTTTGTTTTGCCGGATATCTGTAAATTTTGTATTTGATCCAATTTGATTAAATTAAAATGTTGCTACTCTGGAGCTCTGTTCATTTTTTCGCCTTTGGCTACAAAAATGACGCCCTGACGGGGCTCTGAACCTCAAATTCTAAGTTGACACGCTGAAGTAGAACAATTCTAATTTTCAGCACTTTTCCAAAACAAAAAAAGCCGACCCCAAAGAGTCGGCTTCAATATTATTCAAAGCTGGAATTAAGTAGGTTGATTTATTAGTGTCACCTACTTATATCAATTCCAATGCTTTATTCAATGTAGCACTCGGACGCATTGCTTTTTCTACCAATTCGGCAGTTGGGAAATAATAACCGCCCATTTCAACAGGTTTGCCCTGAACGCCATTCAATTCATCAACGATTTTTGCTTCGTTGGCAGAAAGTGAATCAGCCAAAGGTTTGAATTCTGCAGCCAATTGAAGGTCATCAGTCTGTGAAGCCATTGCCTGTGCCCAATAGAGCGCAATATAGAAATGACTTCCACGGTTATCCAATCCGCCAATAGCACGGGAAGGTGATTTGTCGTTATTCAGTAATTGTTCAGTTGCCTTATCCAGAGCATCAGCCAGGATTTTAGCAGTTTTGTTGTTTGCTGTTTCAGCTAAATGTTCCAAAGAAACTGCCAATGCCAAAAACTCACCAAGTGAATCCCAACGGAGGTAGTTTTCTTTTGAGAACTGTTGAACGTGTTTAGGAGCAGATCCGCCCGCACCTGTTTCAAAAAGTCCACCGCCGTTCATCAAAGGAACGATAGACAGCATTTTTGCAGAGGTGCCCAATTCCAGAATTGGGAAGAGGTCGGTATTGTAATCGCGGAGAACATTACCGGTTACAGAAATTGTGTCCAAACCAGCTTTTACGCGTTTGAGCGAATAAGCCATAGCCTCCATCGGAGAAAGGATTGGCAATTCCAAACCTGTAGTATCGTATTGTTTCAGATATTTTTCTACTTTAGCAATAATCTGAGCATCGTGTGAGCGATTTTTGTCCAACCAGAAAACAGCAGGAGTGCCGGTAGCACGGGCACGTTTGACGGCCAATTTAACCCAGTCCTGAACAGGTGCATCTTTCACCTGACACAATCTCCAAATATCGCCTTTTTCAACATTGTGCTGCAACAATACATTTCCGTTTGCATCTACAACATTCACTACGCCATCGGCAGCGATTTCAAAAGTTTTATCGTGAGAACCGTACTCTTCCGCCTGTTGAGCCATAAGGCCTACATTGGAAACAGAACCCATTGTACGTGGATCGAAAGCACCATTTTCACGGCAGAAATCCATTACGACCTGATATATATTTGCATAGCTGCTGTCAGGAATAACTGCATTTGTATCCTGCAGTTTGCCTTCCTTGTTCCACATACGGCCGGAATCGCGAAGCATAGCTGCCATAGAAGCATCTACAATTACATCGCTCGGCACATGCAGGTTTGTAATGCCTTTGTCAGAGTCAACCATTGCTACAGCAGGACCATCTGCATAAGCTTTGGCAATAGCAGCTTCGATAGCGGCTTTCTGATCGGCAGGTAATTTTTCGATTTTAGCAAGCAGATCACCAAAACCATTATTGACATTTACATCGATAGAATCGAGCAGATCGCCGAATTGATCGAATAGATTTTTGAAGAATACACGTACTGCATGGCCAAAAATGATTGGGTCTGAAACCTTCATCATAGTGGCTTTCAGATGCAGAGAGAACAATACACCTTTAGCTTTTGCATCGGCAATCTGTTCTGCGTAGAACTTTACCAATGCTTTTTTGCTCATGACGGCTCCATCAATCACTTCTCCTTCCAATAAGGCTAGATCAGCTTTCAGTACATTTTTGCTGCCGTCTGCAGATTCGTGAATGATAGAAATTTTAGTAGCAGCAGGAAGGGTAATTGAGCGCTCATTGTGTTGGAAATCGCCCTCGCCCATAGTGGAGACATAGGTTTTGCTGTCAGCTGACCAAACACCCATTTTGTGAGGATGTGTTTTGGCGTATTGTTTAACAGCTTTTGGTGCTCTGCGGTCTGAGTTGCCTTCGCGAATCACTGGATTTACTGCAGATCCTTTGATTTTGTCATATTTTGCTTTGATGCTTTTTTCTTCATCATTGGCAGGCTCATCCGGATAGCCCGGAACAGCATAACCTTTGGCCTGCAATTCTGCAATAGCGGCCTTCAGCTGCGGCATCGAAGCCGAGATATTTGGCAGTTTTATTACATTGGCTTCGGGAAGCAGCACCAGTGCACCCAATTCGGACAATGTATTCGGAATGCGTTGTGCCTCAGTTAGATATTCGGGGAATGATGCAATAATGCGACCTGCTAGAGAAATGTCGCGAGTTTCTACTAGTACACCGGCAGCTTTGGTAAAAGCGTTAACGATTGGCAGCAGTGAATAGGTTGCCAATGCAGGTGCTTCATCTGTAAGGGTGTAAATGATTTTATGTTTGTTTTCCATGGTATAAATTGCTTTTTGGGGTCTTCCCAGTTAAAAACTGCACAAAAATACAACTTTAGAATTTATTTCTGCATCTGAATAATTATTTATAGTAAAAATGTTAATTCTATATGATAAGGGGGAGGAATTTTTAATCTGCATGATAAGTCGTTATTGTATGTCGCAACAAACTGTTATTGAAAATACATGATGTCTATGCAATGAAATCAGGTATTTTTACTTTTTGGATTTCTTCCGGACAAAAATGCCGGATTTGCAAAGAAAATAATCCCAAACAGCATTAGGATAATGCCGCCAAATACAATTTCAAAACCAGTCGGAAAAGTCACATAGTCCTGAAATTGTATCCATATTATCCAAAAAAGATAAATCAGCAACAGAAAAGTCAACTTATTCAGCAAGTTCAAAGGACTTTTCATTAATGATTCAAGGAAACTGAACAATAGTAGAAGAATTGTCAAAGCGAGGTAGATGTAAAAACAGAAATATAAAAAATTTAAGGTAATTTCAACTATGATAGAATAAATACCCCAATCCCAATGCAGCGTAAAGAATAAAAAGACAATAAAGCTAAGAGCACCCTGAGAAAATGGTATTTCGGATATTTTAGATTCATACTATTTTAGGATTGATTTTGCATTATTCCAATTTGATGGATATTGAAAGTTTAGAACAATACCTGCCGGATAATTTTCAATTAATGGCAAAATTGAATGATGATGTGCTGGATAACCTGATTAAGTGCATCAGAAAAAGCAGACACCTGAAAAATAAAATCAAAAAGTTATTTGATAAGGTTTTGGGCGGGTGATTTTTCCGGCAATTTCCTGTCAGGTCAAAAAAAACTTAGTCTTACATCATCTTAACAAAAAAGGCTGCCCATCGGACAGCCTTTTTATACTTTATATTATTTAAACTTCTCTGTTCATGTCAAATGCTTCCAAATAATCAGCCACTTTACGGATGAAAGTACCACCCAAAGAACCGTCTACAACGCGGTGGTCATAAGACATGGAGAGGAACATCATGTGACGGATGGCAATAACATCACCGGTAGGCGTTTCCAAAACTGCAGGTTTTTTGCGGATAGCACCTGTTGCCATAATGGCCACCTGTGGCTGCAGAATAATAGGTGTACCCATTACATTGCCGAAGGTTCCGACATTGGTAATGGTGAAAGTACCACCCTGAATATCTTCCGGTTTCAGTTTGTTGGCACGGGCGCGGGTAGCAAGATCGTTTACCTTTTTGGTCAGGCCTACAATGTTGAGTGTATCAGCATTTTTAATAACAGGAACGATCAGATTGCCTGTCGGTAAGGCTGCTGCCATACCGATATTGATATCTTTGTAGCGGATGATTTGTGTGCCGCGTACAGAGATATTGATCATAGGAAAGTCAGCAATTGCTTTAGCGATAGCTTCAATAAATATTGGAGTAAAAGTGATCTTTTCACCATGTTTTACTTCAAACGGTTTTTTAATTTTTTCGCGCCATAGTACCAAATTAGTAACATCCACTTCAACAAATGAAGTTACATGCGGAGAAACATGTTTTGACATCACCATATTTTCGGCGATGAGCTTGCGCATGCGATCCATTTCGAGGATTTCTACATTTCCGCTGGTATCGATAGCAGGCAGGTTGTATTGTTGAACATTGACTGTTTGTGTATTGCCGACAGAACCGTTTGTTGCAGTTACAGTCTGTGTTTCGGTTTTGACTGCTGGTTGTTTGCTGCGATTTTCGAGATAAGAAAGTAGGTCGGATTTTGTAACCCGGCCGCCTTGTCCGCTGCCGGCTACTTTTTCCAATTCTTCAAGACCAATACCTTCTTCTTTGGCAATACTTTTCACCAAAGGAGAATAGAAACGGGATCCATCGCCATAGTTGGCAGGAATCTCTTCAGGAGCTTCGTGTTTTCCTTCGGTTACTTGAGCGGAACCTTCTGTTTTGACAGCAGTTTCAACAACAGCAGGGGAAGATTTTATTTCAGCACCGGCAGCTGTTTCGATGAGGGCAATAGCTTTGCCTACGCCTACAGTGGCACCTTCCTGAAAGAGAATTTCGGCCAAAACGCCTGCTACGGGTGAAGGAACGTCAGTATCCACTTTGTCTGTGGCAATTGTCAGGACATTTTCATCCAATTCAATCTTGTCACCAACTTTTTTGTTCCAACCCAAAATGGTAGCTTCTATTATACTTTCACCCAATTTGGGCATGATTAACTCTACTTTAGCCATGATTGTTTATTTTATGGGTGTAAGACATTTGCCCCGCAAAGGTAAAAATATTGAGGTAAAAATCCCAAAGATTTGCTTAACTTATTTGTTTGTTGCAGACTAATCCTAATTTTATCCATTATGAAAATTGACTTTATTGATTAAACTGTTTAGATAAATTAAAAAAATACTAAAGTATACAATTTATTATGAGCGCTATTTTGGAATTTTTAAGTTTTTGTTGCTATTATTGAGGCATGAAAAGGGCAAAGGGTAATGCCCCGTAAGTTTACGATCATATCAAACTTTTATCGAAATTGTATTTGTCTGATCAACCGCTGTTTACCTTAATAAAAGCTAATATCAACTGTACTTTGTAAACAATGAAGCCATCGTTCTTTAAAGTTATCCGGTTTCTGACGTTCGATTATTCTATTCAAAGAAATAAAAAGAATTCACTGCTGGTTCTGATGTTTCATCAGGTCAGTGATGTGAAACGCTCTTACTATCCGGCAATGCCGCTAAAGGCTTTCGAAGAACTTTGCTGTTATGTGAAAAAGCATTACACTGTTTTGGATATTTCTGAGGTGGCTAATCACTATTTTAATAACTCAAAACCGGCAGCGGTCATTACTTTCGATGATGCACATTATGATATTCTCGAAAATGCCTGGCCAATTTTATCAAAGTTAGGATTAAAGTTCACTGTCAATGTTGATACGGAAATATTGGAAACAGAAAAACCTCAGGATTTTATCAGGGTTTTTGATATGCTCAACCATTGCAATTTAAAATCTTATCAGGACGTTCAGTTCATGAAAACTCCTTTAGAAATTAAAAAGGATAGTCCGCTTGAAACAGAAGCTGCTTTTGTTGAAATCATGTCCGGACTCAGTTCAAAGGACAAAAGGACTTTTGTTGATAATATGGCTAATAGTATAGGCATGAAATCAGATAATTACTCTAAAATGCTTTCTGCCGAAGATGTTAAATTTTTGAGCAGCAAAGGAGTGCAATTCGGATCTCATTCACATACACACCCAATTCTTACGGAAATAGAAAAAGATCAGGTTGTTTTTGAAATGCAGCTTTCAAAAGAAATTCTGGAAAATCTGACCGGAAAATCAGTTGATATTTTTGCCTATCCCAATGGTATTTGGAATGAGAAAACCGAGCAGATGGCAAAGGATTGTGGGTTCAAGTATTTCCTTCTGACGGAGGATAAAATAAATTATTTAACACCCAGTACAATTCAAAAGCATCGATATAAAAGAGTTAATCAATATCACAGGACATTAGTTGAGGCATTGTCTCATATTTATGGAACTACAGCTTTTTTAAGGAAATTGTTGGGTAGATAAATTTAGTGAAAAGTACATTCAATTGAATGAAAAATAAAATGCATTATGAATGAAAATCCTAATCAGGAACCTGTAAATGAATTTGGACAATCCGGCCAAGTAACAAAAATACAGGAGGCGGTACAAAAAGTCAGAACAGAGGTTCATAAGATAATTGTTGGTCAGGATGACATGATCGATCTGGTGCTTATTGCCCTATTTGCAGGCGGACATGTACTGCTGGAGGGCGTACCGGGTATTGCCAAAACATTGGCCGCCAAACTCATGGCTCAGACACTGAATGTAGAATTTAAGCGTATTCAGTTTACACCCGACCTTATGCCGTCTGACGTTACCGGAACAACGGTTTTTAATATGCAGCAGTCAAAATTTGAGTTCAATAAGGGACCGATTTTTTCCAATATTGTACTGATAGATGAAATAAACAGAGCACCTGCCAAAACACAGGCTTCCCTCTTCGAAGTGATGGAAGAGAAACAGGTTACAGTAGATGGGACTACCTACAAAATGGGATTTCCTTTCATGGTTTTGTCTACTCAAAATCCAATAGAACAGGAAGGTACCTACAAACTACCTGAAGCACAGTTAGACCGTTTTCTTTTCCGTATTATACTCGATTATCCAAGTTTGGAACAGGAGCGTAAAATTCTCTACCGTTTCAAAGATGATTTCAATAAACGTCAGACTTCAGATGTAAAGGCAGTGTTGAATGCCAATGATATCAAAGAATGTCGGGAAATTATTGAAAAAATTCATATCAAAAATGAACTGCTCGACTACATCGCCCAAATAATTCATAACACAAGATCTCATGCAGATCTCTTTTTGGGAGCATCACCGCGTGCATCTTTGGCTATCATGCAGACATCCAAGGCCTATGCAGCAATTAACGGCCGCGATTTTGTAACACCCGATGATATTAGATATGTGGCATTTTCTGTGCTTAATCACCGAATTATTCTGACTCCGGAGCGTGAAATGGAAGGGCTGCATGTTCGTGATGTCATTAATGATATCATTTCAAAAATTGAAGTGCCGCGGTAATATTTAACATAATAAATACATTAGGGTAATAAAAAAAATCAATTTTTAATAAGTAACCAATCATAAATAATGATATGTTTTCAATGAAAGGATTTTTTAGGCTGACAAGGCAGAAAACGCAGCTGAA
>CAINVS010000244.1 GCA_903854205.1 uncultured Bacteroidota bacterium
CCGTGAGCACTTATTTTCGCTTCACGGTCCTTCGGTTCTTTGCCATTTAGGCTTTCATCACGAACTCTAATGACGGATCTGGGTTAAAATCAAGATCAATAGCTTTAAACTAAATAAACAAACCCCGCAACTTTCTCAGCTGCGGGGTTTTAATATTATGCGCCAAAGATTTCTTTTACATAATCATTCATGAACATGCCATTTGGATCCAATTTTTTGCGGATTTCATGGAACTGCTCCCACATTGGGTAGGCAGTGGCCAATGTATCAGCCTTGCGGCTGTGCATTTTACCCCAGTGCGGACGTCCGCCGTATTCCATCAGGATATTTTCAATGTCTTTAAAGTAGGGATTGTGCGGTGTGCGGGAATCCACATGGAAGGCAAGATAGGCTGAATCGCGGCCATAGCTCGGACTCATCCAAATATCATCACCTTTTACAAAGCGGCATTCTACCGGAAAATAAACTCGATAATGCTCCTTGTGAATTTTTGACACTATGCGCTGCATGGCCTCTTTAAAGTTTTCGATCGGAATATTGTATTCCATCTCTTTGAATCGCACATTGCGGGGAGTGGCAAAAACCAAATGACTGTGGTTGATTTTGCGTTCGCTTGTTGCGCCAAAACCTATAATTTTAGCCAATGGCAGGTAGCTGTTGTTGATATTGCTGCCAATATTGCAAAGCAATCCGAAAAAACCGTTCTCCATGATATGCTGATTGATATATCGCATCATCTGATTGTCTTTCACGGGTGCATCTGTCTCGTTCGAGAATTTATTCTGAACAATATTGGTATAAGGAAACCAGTAAAATTCAAAGTTTCGGTTGTTGGCAATGTATTCGTCCAAACGGTCCAAAGTCTCGCTCAGCTTTGCTTTTTTGGCGACATACTCCAGTTTGTAAGCCGGAACTACATCGAGTGTCATTTTGGTAACAATACCCAAAGAGCCCAATGAAACGCGGCCGGCATTGAAAAGCTCGGGATTTTTATCTTTGGAACAGTCTATCAGTTCTCCCGATGCTGTTGCCAAAGTAAAAGATGACATCTGTGAACTGACATTACCGAAACGCAGACCTGTACCGTGTGTGCCTGTGGCCGTGGCACCTGCAATGCTCTGTACATCGATATCGCCGAGGTTGACAATGTTACAGCCTTTTTCAAAAAGCAGGCGGTTCAAATTGTTTATGGAGGTTCCGGCCCAAGCTGTAGCCTGACTTTTATGCGCATCGAGCGAAATAAGTCCCTGCAGCTGATCGAGCAGAATCATAGTATCTTTGGTGCTGTCCAATTCGGTGAAAGAGTGCCCATTACCTGCTACTCTTACGCGTTTGTTGGACGCGCCAGCATCCTTAATGATATCGACTAAAGCCTGTTCCGTTTCAGGATGTTCAATTTTTGAGGGGCTACACTGCACATTGCGTGCCCAGTTTTGCCAGAAGGCTAGTTTTTGGTAAGCCATATTGTGAGAAGTAAGATATGAGATATGAGATATGAGATATGAGATCTGAGATATGAAATATGAAATATGAGATATGAGAAGTGAGATTTTAGAAAGGAGATTTGAGTTGTGAAATTTTATTTAGATTTTTTGAACTTTAGAATCAGCGTATACAACATTTTTTGTACTTCATGTAATTCTTTTAGGATCCAATCAGCTTCAGATTCCGCAATGTAACCTAAATCTAATGCTAGGAGTAATTGAGCATCTAATTCGTAGGATGATCCATTAGCAATGCCTAAAAAATTAGAGAACTCACCGTCTGTATTTCTTCCGGCACCTTCGGCAATATTTGAGACGATTGAAACAGATGATCTTCTTATCTGCGAAGTTAATCCAAAAAGTTCTTCTTTTGGAAAATTTGCAGTGGAAAGATAAATAGTTTTAGCTAAAACTCTGGCTTTTTGCCAGACTTTCATTTTCTTGAAATCGTGCATATTGTTAGATGTGAGATATCAGATTTGAGATTAGAGACAATTAAAAAGATTTAAAATATCAGACTTGAGGTTTGAGATAATTAGTATGACCATACAAATTGGGACTTTTTCGCTAAGTGTGTAAGTTGAAAAAGCTGTTACCGAAACTTATACGTTTATCAAAAATAATCAAAATTGTTCTAAAAATAATCTCATATCTCATCTCTCACAATCTAGAGAAAACACTTCCCCTCACCCCTATAAGTCTTTGTTTTTCCACTGATTTCACCATTTTTTATCAAAATAAGCTCATTAAAATGCTCGCATAATTCACCAGCTTTACTGTGGCGGAAAAAGACGGGATCTCCCAGTTTTAAATAACCTTTATATTGAATTGGCGTTTGTACTTCACCGGCCATTTCATTGGGCGTGAGTTCCATTGCCATTGGCAGATAGGGTTTGGGTGCTTTTTCTTTGCCGATGCCGCCCGATGCCACATAGCCTCCGCCCAAACAGGTATATATATTTTGCTGAGGCATCCTCACGACTTCCACAGCGTATGCAGCGGCAGGCAGATGCCTGAAATGGCTGTAGGTATCGAAAAGCGCAGGAGCATAGAAGCCGGAACCGGCAGCGAGTTCTGTTACCCAAGGCTCTTCTGCAGTAGACTCTAAACTGCCTGTGCCACCGCCATTGATAATGTGTAATGTGCTTACCTCTCTTTGAAGCTGTTTTACCAATTCCCTGCGGCGCTGAGCTACTTCTTTCCGTGAGCGTTTTTGAAAATTAGCTATGACTTTATTTACAATTCTCTTTCCGGGAATACGATCTCCCACACCTGCAATCTGTGCCTCATAGCCCATTGCAGCAACGAGCTGCAGATTGGGACAGCTTTTCAGTTTGTCAAGGTAAGTTGCGAGTGTTTCTTTATTCCAAATGCCCGAGCGCTGCACGCCAAAATGAATAAAAGGCCAACGGCTAGACATGTCGAGGTCTACACAGATAGAAAGTATCACATTGTCTTCTTCTGCAATTTTTTGCAGATGTCCAAGATGCTCGGCAGAATCAGTCATCAGGTAGATTTCTTTGCCTGTTTTTACCGCTGAAATGACAGATTTAATAGCCTGCAGCTGCAAAGTAGGGTAGGCTACAAG
>CAINVS010000245.1 GCA_903854205.1 uncultured Bacteroidota bacterium
AAAACTGTTTATGAAAAACTGGATGTAGGTGGCGATTTTAGCATTGAGACCTCCCTTAAAGTCAATGGCAAAGCAGATGCAAGTTATGGCTTGATTTGGAATATTGGTAAAAATCATGAAACTAATATAATTATACAGGGAAATAAAATTAAGATTGAGCGAAACTATCCAAGTACAAAGGACATTACAAGCGTCGTGGATTGGAAAGAGGCAGGCATTTCTAAAGGGAAATATGTCAACATAAAAATTGAGAAAAAAGCCAATATATTAAGCTACTATATCAATGGTAAAGTTTTTTACAAGTATGACAATAATGGGGTTAAAAACTATTATTCTAAGAAAATCGGTTTTTTCGTTGATAAGAAAAGTGAGCTTTCTGTTGACTATTTGAAAATTATTAATTATACAGTCACCCAGGTAAAAACAATAGATAATTACGATGCTTCCATAAAATTGGAGAAGCTTGACGCAAACATAAATTCAAATGATGGTGAATATTTACCAAGAATTTCACCAGACGGGAATTACCTTTATTGTATTAGATCAAGTTCAGAAAACATTGGTGGAAATCCCAATTATAACGATATTTGGTACTCAAAAAGAAATGAAAATGGTGGCTGGTCAAAACTTGCCAATATTGGAAGCCCTCTAAACAATAAAGATCACAATTTTGTCATTTCTGCCTCGCCGGATAATAATTCTCTACTGATTGCAAATACCTACAAGGCTGACGGAAGTACTGAGGGGGGTGGTATTTCGATATCCTACAAGATAAATGGAAAATATCAGGTGCCGCTGAGTCAAGAGATTAAGGATTATGTCAATATAAATAAAATGGTTTCTTTTTTCCTCTGTAATGACAACAAAACACTATTGATGGCCATTGAAACCGGAGATGGAATGGGCGAGAAAGATCTCTATGTCAGCTTTCTGCTAAAAGAAAACAACTGGTCGAAACCACAAAGTCTGGGTTCAGTTGTCAATACCAATCGCGATGAGTTTTCACCATATTTATCCGCCGATGGAAAGACTCTTTTCTTCTCTTCGACTGGGCATTATGGTTATGGTGATATGGATATTTTTGTATCCGAACGAATTGGAGTTGGCTGGGATAAATGGACAGAACCCCGAAATCTGGGACCTAATATTAACAGTGAAGGATCCGAAACAGGTTATTTCATGGCAGCAAAAGGTGACTTTGCCTACCTGAGTTCAAATGAAGATATTTATAAAGTTAAAAATCCAGCCTATGTTGAGCCGGTAATAATCCTAAGTGGAAAGGTTTTTGACAAAAAAACAGGCCTTCCTATTGGCGCAGCTATCACTTATTCTAATCTATCGGATGATAAAACATTGGGTACTGCCAATTCTGATAATGTCACAGGTGATTATAAAATTGTACTACAAAAAGGCAAGGCCTATGGCTTTATGGCCAATAAAAATGAGTATTATTCCATTTCGGAAAATATCGATTTGACCGATTTGAAAGAATACAAAGAAATCAAAAAAGATTTGTATCTCTCTCCAATTGTGCGTGGTGAGCCTATACGACTTAATAATATTTTCTTCGAATTTGCTAAATCGGTACTAAAGGAGGAATCTTTCCCTGAACTGGACCGATTGGTAGGAATTTTGAATAAGAATCCAGAACTAAAAATTGAAATCGCCGGGCATACCGATGACGTGGGCACCGATGCATCGAACCAAACCTTGTCGCAGGACAGAGCCCAATCGGTAGTCAATTATTTACAGTCGAAAGGTATCAAAATAGATCGCCTTTCAGCAAAAGGCTATGGGGAAAGCAAACCCGATGTACAGAATAACAGCGATGAAAACAGGGCTTTTAATCGCAGGGTGGAGTTTAAGATATTGTAAGTTAAAAATCAAAAAGGGTTCACCGATTATTTTCAGTGAACCCTTTTCTTATGAGTTTTCATCTTTATTTTTCTGCTCATTTTCCTGAGCATGCCTTTCTCTTTCATATTTTCTAATTGCCTGCATTTCATCGTCTTTGTCATAGGCATTGACGATTTCTTTTACCAGACGGTGGCGGACAATATCGCCGCTTTCAAGATAAATTGTGCCTATGCCCTCAATTCCTTCGAGCAGACGCAGGGAACGGAAAAGTCCCGACTTCTGATTTTTGGGCAGGTCTATCTGCGTAAGGTCGCCGGTGATAATACACTTAGCACTTGGCCCCAGACGGGTGAGGAACATCTTCAGCTGCATTTCGGTAGCATTTTGCGCCTCATCCAAAATTACAAAGGCATTATCCAAAGTTCGGCCACGCATAAAGGCGAGCGGAGCAACCTCGATAACACGGTTGGTCATGAACTGCGTCAGTTTTTCAGGCTGTATCATATCATCGAGCGCATCATAAAGCGGGCGCAGATAAGGATCTATTTTATCTTTGAGGTCGCCGGGCAAAAAACCAAGATTTTCGCCTGCTTCTACAGCGGGACGCGTAAGAATAATGCGGCGGACCAGATTGTTTTTCAGCGCTTTTACCGCCAAAGCCACTGCAGTATAGGTTTTGCCTGAACCGGCAGGCCCAATGGCAAATAAGATATCATTGAGCTCGGAAAGCTCAACAAGCTTTTTCTGATTTTTTGTCCTGGGAACAATTGCATTGCCGCTTCGTCCGTAAAGGATAATATTTTTGCTGTCAATTTTTAGTTTGCTTTCAAATGGATTTTCACCATTAAGCAGATTTTGAACAGCCTGCGAATTCAGTTCTTTGAATTCCTGCAGCATTTTTACCATCATTTCCAAATTACTTTTACATTCCTGTACGCGCTTTTTCTCGCCAGTGAGTTTGATCTGATTGCCGCGTGGGAGAATATTGACATCGGAAAAAACCTTTTTAACGAGGTTTAGTTTGCTGTCGTTTTGTCCGTAAAACTCAATGAGTTCGACGTTATCTATAGTGAGAATAATTTCGCTTAATGCCATATTTTTAGATTGTCAGATTATTTGATAGGTAGAGAGTAGAGAGTAGAGGGTACTTGGAAATAATTTTTGATGATACAATATTTTTTGATTTCAGACTATCATCTTTCCTGTAGAATTCTGCAATTTATCAATCTCTTTGTCAGAACTTTTGTAAGGAGAAATACTTAGTTGAAATATAGACTTTCATAGTAATAATGAGTATTTGGAAACCGAACGGAGTGAGCGCTATAATTGATATTTGATCCTTTTAGATTGAACGTATTAACAGAAGTACAATTATTATTATTGCTTTGTTCCCGTGAATTGTAATTATTAACTTAAAAAGGTATTCAAAATTATTTTAACAGCCCGATTTGCCAAAATTTGTACTTAAACGGAATGATGGTAAAGTCCTGTTTTTCCTTGAATTCTTCTTTGAAAAAAAGAAGGCCGCACCAGAAAAGATCGATGCTCAAGGTTACTTTGGGATGCTTTTTAAGTTCAGCCCAGGCTTCGGCCATTTCATCCGACCAGTAAATGTCGTCAAAAATAAGTACAGAATCTTGGTCACAAAAAGGCAAAATCTGTTCAAAATAGTTGATTGTAGGTATTTTCAGATGATGCCCATCTATAAAAGCCAGGCCAATCTTTACCAATTTTTGAAGTGATTCAGGCAGTGTTTTTTCGAACGGACCTTCCATCAGTTCAATATTTGCTTTCAGCAGCTGAAAGTTCTCTTTGGCCAGTCGGGCAATTTCCGGACTGCCTTCCAAAGTTATCATTGCTGCTTTTTGATTGCCAAAATGAAGGTGCATACTGCTCAACCCCAAAGAGGTACCCATTTCCAATATTGTAGCTGGCTGCAACTGATGCACCAGACGATATAAAAAATGACATTGCCAGACAGGTGAAACGGAAGTTTTGGCGATAGCACTTATTTTTCTGCGCTTGCCGCTGTTTTTGCGTGAACCCGCGCCGAGATCCAAAATTTCGATTTCCTCATTTTTTTGCAAAAGTCGGGCACGAAGACTGGCCAAATGGTCAAAAGCATAGTAATATCTGTCATCTTCGATGACATCTTTTAGCAGATCGAAGACGAATGGAGAGTGAATGCGGTATTTTGTAGAAGCCCGCAGGTAGTATTTTACAAAATGTTTGAGCATTAGTTCATTATAACCTAAGTTAACCATTCATTTACTTTTCGATTTTCTGTATCGAAAGCAATTGCAACAATTGTAGTGGACAATCCCTTTTTTCCAAATCGTTTAGGATAATCAAGATTTTGAACCTGTTGCATAGCCGAAACAGCAGATTTATCTGCTTTAAATTCAAAAATAAAAACAGTTTTTGATGTTACGAGAACGGTATCCATTCTGCCCTCTTTTGTATGAACTTCCGAAAAGGTCATAAGACCGGTACTCGTTAATAAAACATGAACAAGTGCATGGAAGAAACGCTCTTTTTTCTCAAAAAGATCGTATGGCACTGAAGCAAGAACTACATCAATTAATTCAAAAAATGAATCCCAATCGGAGTTTAACAACGCATCAATCAACTTATCTGAATAAGTGCTATTAGCAAAATCTGCTGGCCTGTTCAGGTACGATGCGAGCAGGTGGCGGTTAAAAGAAACTCGAACTTCCTGATTTGGGAGGCCAAGATGGTATCTTCTAAGACTGTCACTGATATATTCTATTGAATTGATTGTAAGATAACCTGTCTGATAGAGCAGGGAAATGATTCCAATGTCATCAATGTCGGCGCTTTCGAGCATGGCATCGCTGCCGCTTGTGTTTTGGAGTTCATAAGGAATGATTCCGTTTTTTTTGATTTCGGCAATCAGAAATGAAGGAGTTCCGGTCTCGAACCAATAGTTTTTAAATTCACCGTCTCCCAAGTAATTCAAAACTGAAAAAGGATTGTATATATTAGTTGTACCGTCCCAGGAATAACCATCATACCAAAATTTAATATTATTGAAAATTGATTCAACCGACAGTTTATTTCTTTTCGAAATTGCCTCAATATAGCTATAGAGTTTGGTAAGAATCTCCTCTTCAGTAAGTCCGCAGATATCACCCAATTCATAATGATTGGTTACATCTTTCAGATTGTTCAAATCAGAAAAAATAGATAATTTACCATATTTTGAAACTCCTGTGATGACGGCCTGATGAATACAATCATCCATCGATTTCATAGTGCCATAAAATCCTTTCAGGGTAGCAATATGTTTTTCCAGCTTTTCGGTATCACCCAAGTAATCAGTAATTGCTTTGTCATATTCATCAATTAGCACTATGCTACGACTCCCTTTTTCGGAAAGTTTTTGCAGCAACTCAGCAAAACTGTCTTTGGAACTGCCTGCAGAAATGCTAATGTCATAATTTGCAGCAATTTCTTTTATTTGAAATAACAGACCCTGGTTTAAATCGCCATTGACTGTATCCACTTTGTTAAGATCCAGATAAATAACCGGATAATAGGTCCAATTCCAGTTTTCTTCAGCCCAAAGTCCAGAAAAAAGTGAATTATTGCCGGAATACATTTCGCTGAGCGTACTTAACATCAGCGATTTTCCAAATCGGCGCGGTCTTGAGAAAAATATATATTTCCCCAAGGCAGGAATTTTGGCAATCTGCTCGGTCTTATCGATATAAAGTAAATTCTCCTCCCGGAGTTTTCTGAAGCTTTGTACACCAACCGGTAGTATCTGCATAATTATTTTAATTTGGATATTTCTGACACAAACATACAAAAAAAGCCCGAAAGCAGATTACTTCCGAGCTTTTTATGATTGCTTATACTGTAGTTACATCGGCTTTTTCTGTTCTCTTTCTTTGCCTTCAATATTGAAATCAAAACGCAGTGCAATGTTGCGGGGCGCTTCCAAACGACCGGGACGCAGCCAATATTCGCTATTGAGCAGGTTGTTGCCCAAAAGAGAAACTTTAGCAAATTTGTATTTGTAAGAAACACGGGCATTTACAATGAAAGTACCTCTTTTGATATCGTCTCTAGCACGAAAATCTCTAATTGATGGGTAAAGGAATGAATTTAAGTACCAATCTATGTTTTCCATATAGGACATATATTGAAAAGTCCCACCCATTGATATTCCCTTATAAGTAGCTTGTGCATCAATTTTACCTGTATGGCGTGAGCGGTATTTTAAGATATTAACCCCATCTGATGTACCACTTTGAATTTCAGGGGTAAATTTTTGATATTTGGGATCTAAATAATTATACCCACTTATAAGATCGACAGAAATTGGTCCAATTTTACCCTGACCTGCTACGCTGAATTCACCACCAATAATTCTTGTATCTCCAATATTTTCAACATTAAAATATGCCCCAATAAATCTGAACTGGAATTCCATCATATTATAATACTCACTCCAAAAACCTGCCAAATCTAAATAACCCTGCCAGTTTCCAATTTTGAAACCTTGTTTTATACCTATTTCAGCAGACCAGCCAGTTTCGGAAGTTAAAGTTGGATTTGGATTTACACCTAATGTTCCGGCTGAAGTTGATACAAATTTTTCGAGAATCGTCGGAAAGCGATATGCCTGTCCCCAAGAAGCCCGGAGAAAAGTACCTTCCATAAGTCGGTAGTTCATCCCAAAACGCAATACAGGTTTACCCTCAGTTGTATCTGCATTTATTAAATTAGATTGATATATAATTGAATCGGGGGCATTCAAATAATTAAGTTCATAGCGTAATCCTAATGAGATGTTTAATCTATCAAAAAACTTTTTATCAAGTTGGAGGTAAACAGCTGAATTCCCAATATTAAAAGTATTATTTCCATAAACTTCTGCAACTACTTTGCTATAACTTGAAACAATACCAGTTGCCAATTCTAAACCCTGAAGTTTTTCAAAACGTTGCTGATATTGGTATTCCAAATAACCATAATCAGAGGAATTGCTCTGCATGTTTTCATTGTTGTTGGTAATATGGTAATATCTGGATTGTACACGGTGACGTCCGCCTTTGCTGTCATAAGCAGTGACAGAAGGGTCAATAGTAACACGGAAATACTTTCCACGAATTGGAATAGCTCTTCCTTCGGCTTCATAAAGCCCCCCATGAGTTGGACTTGACCAAGTATCCCAAAATAAGTGACGATTTTGTTCTCCTATGTTCACATTTGTATTTAAGCCAACATATAATTTTTCGTTGATTCGATACCGAAGGTTCAAAGAAGTTCGGGCTGCACGGACAAAATTAGTCATAGTATCTATACCTCCTGCAGGATTCCTGTCATTGCCGCGCATGAAAGAACGGTCATTGTACAAATTTCCACCGGCTACAATATCCAGTTTACCGATTTTCTGACGGTGGGCCACCTGAAGATTGCTTTCGTAAGGCTGTGTGCTGTTTGTCCACCATTTGTTGGCCGGGTCTTTGGGACTGCCAAAATATTTGCCGGAAAGGCTGATTTTCGTCAGCGGCTTTGCCGTAGGATAGGCAGTGCGGATATTGATAATTCCGTTCATGGCCGTAGAGCCATAGAGGGCAGAGGCAGCACCTTTCAGTACTTCAATCTGTGAGATGTTTTCTGTAGGAAGGTCACGCCATTGTGGAAGGCCTGCATCTACCTGAAGTACAGGCAGGTCATCCATGAGCATGAGTACACGGCTGCCGGTACCCTGAGCATAACCTGCACCGCCACGGATATCCACCTGATCTTCCATCATATTTACACCCGGCAATTTGTCCAAAACCTCATTTACAGAAACTGCATTGGTGTTTTCCAACAATCTGGGTTGTACCACTTCCAAAGAAACGGTAACCTCGCCCAAAGGTTTTTCAAACTTTGATGAGGTTATGGTGGTGGTTCCCATGATGGTTTCCGATTCTTCCAATTGCACATTCAGTTCCAATTCCT
The DNA here is from genome assembly GCA_903854205.1 of uncultured Bacteroidota bacterium. Classification (GTDB taxonomy): domain Bacteria; phylum Bacteroidota; class Bacteroidia; order Chitinophagales; family Saprospiraceae; genus Saprospira. The sequence goes on from CAINVS010000245.1 coordinate 7,837, forward strand.
GACCATCTGTCAGTGTCACTTCTTTTATAATAGTTTCGAAGCTGACAAAGCTGAATTCTATTTTGTGTTTACCGGCGGGTAATTCCAATTTGTAACTGCCGTCCAATTCGGTAGCAACACCTTCGCTTCCAACCTTTACATTGGCACCTAAAAGGCCTTCCGAGGTTTTAGCGTCACTTACAATTCCTTTTACTATTGCTTTTTGCGCAAATAGAGATGTCCAACCTGCAAGGAGTAGGAGCAGTAGGAGAAATCTTGTCATAAGTTTCCTATTTTGATGTTAAAGCATGATTCAGGGCTAAACATACAAATATAATTTGAAAATTTGATGATTTCCATCATCTTTCGTTCGTAACAGGCCCGCGTACAGATTTGACAACTTTTAAAAAGTTGTCAAATCTTGCGCGGATGCGCGGATGCGTACAGGCGAGCGGTTAGTCGTCAAAACAAAAAAGCGAAATGCCAACTGAATGGCATTTCGCTTTTTTGTTCAAAAGTTATATTGTTTGTCGTAAATCTAGAATTCAACATCCAAACGAACGGTAAGATTCATTGGAGCAGCAACAAGTGCCGGGCGGGTTGTGTATTCCTGGTTCAGTAAGTTTTTACCAACTACAGAAAGTTTAAGTGCAAATTTCTCGTCTTTGCCATCAGCTGTCATAAATGCTTGACGGTAGCCGATACGTGCTCCTATGTTGACATATTCACCCGAGTTTACATTTGCACGGTAACGACCGATACCGAAAGCATCTGCCTGACCGAATGGGAAGTCATTATCAGCAAAAATCAAATCTTGGAATACTTTGTCGATAGCCACCATTCTGCTGCTGTAATTCATAGAAAAACCAACAGAGAGGTTATTTTTCTTGAGGAAGAAAGCTTCAATGTCCAATTTGGCATTATGACGCTGACGATATTTTAGAATATTTTCACTTGATGAACTCAGTAATTGCTGTAATGCTGAGAAATCTTTGAAACGCGGATCGAGATAGGTATAACCGGTCATGATGTTCATTTCAACAGAACCGATTTTACCCATACCCATCAATGAAACTTCAAATCCACGAACTTTTGTATTGCCGATATTGGCAGATTGGAAGAAAATAGGTGTTGTACCGTTGTTTACACCCGGAAGGGTAATGCGGTTGATTTCTGTTGTATCTCCACCACCAAAGGTGAATTCCATCATATTCTGATATTCTGTCCAGAAGAATGAAAGGTCAGCAAAACCTTTCCAATTTCTTGTGATCATGAAACCCTGTTTCAAACCAATTTCTGCAGACCAGCCTGTCTCAGACTGCAAATTCGGATTGGCACGAATCTCAAGGTTCGAGCTGCCACTTCCTACTTGCGTAGTAATATAACGTTCAGCAATAGTAGGGTAGCGGTAACCCTGACCCCATGAAGCACGGATAAATGTAATAGGTGTGATTTCATAATTTACACCTGCACGGAATACCGGTTTGGCTTCAAAAGATTTTGGATCTGGGTTTTTCTCCTTAGGTTTTGTAGGGCTGACCAATACAGAATCAGGACTGGAAATATTATTGCCCTCGAAACGGGCACCAAAAGAGAAGTTTAATTTTTCACGATCAAAATCATCTTTGATAAAGCCTTTGTCAACCTGAACGTAACCGGCAACATTTGCAATATCATACTCTGCATTGCCATAAAGCTGTGCATTGATATGTGAATATTGACCAACGGCACCTGCTACTACTTTCAGGTTGTCCAATTTTTCAAATTTGCGCTGATACTGGTATTCACCATAAAACAGGGTTGATTGATTGCTTTGGTTGTTGGCATTTGAATTATCAACATAGTAAATACGTGTCTGCAAACGGTGACGATTACCAAAACGGTCATAACCGGTAAGGAAAGGGTCAACATTAATACGAGTGATTGTTGATGCTGTAATTGTACCCGGCAGGGTCATGAAAGGAAGTGAATCGGAAGGTTGGCCTATTGCAGCGAAATTGCTATTACCCCAAAGGAAAAAGGAGGCGGATTTTCCGTAGTTGCCATTGATATTAACACCTACATTGAGGCTGTCGCTGAAGCGGTAGCGAAGATTGGCATTCAATCGTATTTTGCGCTCATATTCTCCTGCAAGATAAGAATCGCGGAAATAACCGTAACCACCTACAGTCATGTCAAATTTGCCGAATTTCTGTTTGTGTCCGAAGCTGAAACCCAATTCCATAGGTTTACGGAAGCCAAGCGGACCTGAAAGATATTTTGGCGTAAATGAGGTATCTTCTGCAGTATAAACAGAATCACCATTGATGAAGTCAACATCTGTTGTAATAGAATCCTGTTGCCACCAGCCCAAACCGTTTACGGGAACCATCACATTTGGATTGGAACGGCTGGGAATCATACGCTCCTTTGGAGCCACATATGAAGTTTGGAAAAGCGAAAATTTGGTTTCAGGTTTTGCCTTTGCATAGCCGGTACGTATATTAATGATACCGTTCAAAGCAGAAGATCCGTAAAGCGCAGAAGCTGCACCTTTTAAAACCTCGATCTGATCGATATTTTCAACAGGAATATCTCTCCAGTTTGCATAGCCTGCATCTGCCGCCATAAAAGGCAGGTCATCTACCAGAATCAGAACGCGGCTACCGGCGCCGTAAGACCAACCCGCACCACCGCGGATATTGGCCTGACCATCTACCACGTTTACACCCGGAACCTTATCCACAACCTCATCCACTTTAGTGGCATTGATATTGTCTACCAAAGCAGGTTTAACGATGTCTATAGATACGGTGTTTTTTGCCAATTCGGTACCTGATTTGGAACCGGTAACGGTTACTTCACGCATCGGATTAATCTCCTCTGTCATTTCAACATTGAGTTCTTTGGTTTCATCGGCAGCCAATTCAATCTCGAATTTCTGCGATTCCATACTCATAAAGCTGATTACTACCTTGTATTTTCCGGGATTGAGCTGTATGGAGTATTCTCCGGTGATAATATCGGCTATCGAGCCTCCAACTACTGCATCCTGCATATCGCTCACTTTTACATTGGCAGGAGTTGCCTCTCCGCTTACCGCGTCAGTAACTATACCTTTTAGGGTAGCAGTCTGTGCCCAGGTCAGGGCAGAAAATGCCATCCACAAGAAGGAAATAAGCAGGCTGTTTTTTAATAAAAAATTGATTCTCATAATCAGACAAGGTTTTTGTTAAAAAGTTATCAGGTTTAGCGTGCTAAAAATAAAACTAATTTGTGTTTAAGAGCATAAAACTGCCAAACAAGTTAAAACTTCTTTGTTGAATATAACTAATTTTAATGGCTAAATCTGAAAAAAACCATAGAAGGTTCTAAAAAGTAAAGATTTTGCATAGCTTGGTCGTTAAAATTTAAAAAGTTTCAATACATTGTTTATTTTTGTACCAAATGTTTGAGGTATGATTATTGTTTTGTGTTGTATTATTTGGAAATAATTACATGCAAAATTTTGATAACCAATAAAATATATTTTAATTATTTCTAAAATAAAAAATCGAAAAGATGAAAAAAATTGCAATTTACGCACTTTCATGCTGTTTTGCTCTGTTGTCAACAGGCATGTTCGCTCAAGGCGGGTCTACAGCACAAACTGCCTGTACCGGCAAAACTGCTCCCGAAGTAACAAACGGTTTTTTTACTGACTATGAAATTGGCGCTACTATTTGGACGCCTGCTCCTCCAATGGCTATTCAGGCTGTAGGTTTGACCAATGTTGAGTACATCGTAGTTAAATACGGACAGTGTGCACTTGACAGTGCAGGTACTGCCTGTGATACTGTTGCCGGTGGCGGTGATGTAATCCTGGGTGCAGATGCAGACGGCTTGTTCGATCCTGCTGCAATGTCACGTTACGGCGTTTCGATTGCTGCCGGTGATACTTTCGGTGTAATGGCCGTAGGTTATAACCTTGCTCAGGTGAAAGGACTTTTGAATCAAATTTTGACTGGAACAATCTCAGGTACTACAAATCCTTGCTGCGCATTGTTCGATTTGGACGCTGCTACAAGAGGTTTCTGCGATACATTGGGTGTTCTTGGTATTGCTTCTCAGGATGATATCAATGACCTTTCTGATGTATTGACAGTATTTGACGCTTTTACAGATGCTCAATTATCTATCAACTCTTTATTGAGCTACATGGGACTGGTAAATGGCTATGCCGGTTTGATTGCCAATGCCGGTTGCGGTACATTGACGGACGGTGCTTTGATTTGCTACGGTATGAATCCCGGTAGCATCTATTGGTACAGAGCTGCTGCTGATGTTGCTGTTGAGCAAATCGCAACTGTAGGTCAGGTGGCAATGTTCCCTAACCCAACTTCAGGTGATGTAACTCTTCAAATTACTACCGACAAAGCAACAGATGTTACTGTTAACATCTACAATTCAATCTGTGTTAAAGTAAGCACTCAAAACTTGGGTAATATCAATGGTTCTTCAACTTTCACTGCTCCAACTGCAGGTTTTGCTGCAGGTATATACTTGGTTGAATTGACTGACGGCCGTAACAGCCAAACTCAAAAATTGATCGTACGCTAATTTAATAAGTACATCTAAATAAAATTTCGATACAAATTAACTCACCCTCTCTTTGCAATGAGCAGAGCTCATCTGAAAAGAGGGAGATTTCATACTCCTACGGAGTATTCGGCTACGCCGAAAAAGCCCCTTTTTTTGAAGAGAAGGGTGGGGATGAGTTGTTTCAGTACTTAGCATAATAAGCCGTAAAACGCAGTTCCAAAATATTTAATAGGTTTGGACTTGTGTTTTACGGCTTTATTTGTTAGGTTTACACTATAAAATAACCAATAAAACTTTAAAGGGATGAGAAAAATAACAACCTACTCAATTTGGATTTTTTTACTGTTCGCCTTAGCTGCTGTGAATGAGGTTAAAGCGCAGTGTCCAAACTGTACCATTATTCTGCCAACAATTCCGGTGGATACAGTATATCTCGACACTTTTCCAAATGCACGTCAAAACGAGTATTACGAAGAGCAATTGAGTTTCCGCCTGCCTATGACTACTACTCCGCTTATCGGATTAGATACAACACAAAACATTCCGGCCGGTATCAATCTTGCGGCATTTTCTGTTCAGGGCATTTCAGGGTTGCCCCTCGGGATGAGTTTTACTTTAGACCGCCCGCTTCCTGCACGTTACGATGAAGCTGCCCCAGATACGCGTGATGGCTGTGTAACTATTTGTGGAACTCCACGACAGTCAGGTATTTTTACTGTTAATATTTCTGTTTTAGTTGAAACCGGAATTTTAGCACCACAGCCAGCCACTATTCCGCTGGAGTTTTTGGTATTACCAGACACAAGCGCAGGTTTTACAATGGCAAATTCGAATGGTTGTGCACCTCTTACTGTTAGTTTTAATAACAACATTGAGGCCGATACTTCATTGGGTCAGACAGCTGCTTATTTTTGGGATTTTGGTAATGGGCAAAACAGTACTAATCAAAATCCTGCCGATGTTGTTTATTCCGATTCAGGAACTTATGAAGTTACTTATCAGGCTGTGGTCAGTGAAGCTATACAAAATGTATTTATTAACTCTGTAACAGTCAATGGTACGCCCTGTACAGACATTTTTCCTGCCGGAACAGATATCTTTATTACGATAACAGGCTCTCAGTCAGGTACTGATACCGTAACTGGCTATACAACCAATGCAGGTACTCCTGTAACTTGGAACTTTGGGAATAATATCCTTTTGACTCCGGGTACTACTTATGACATTTGGGTTCAGGATGATGATGCAATTGCAGCCGGAATTCCGGGCCCGGAAGATTGTGGTCATGTTTTCTTCAGTGCTGATACCAGTGCAAATAATTTTACAATCACGAGCGGCTCACTTTCAGTAACTGTAAATCTGACAAGATCTATTGTTTTTCTTCGTGATACTGTAAATACAACTGATTATGTTGTCGTCACAGATTGTAATGCTTCAAATGAATCAATTGAAGCGATTTCCGGTTCTTTCAATGTATTTCCTAATCCAACTTCCGGTATTGTAGAAGTACAGTTCCAAACTCCTGCAACACAAAATCAGGAAGTTACGCTCAAAATCACCGATATGCTCGGCCGTACTTTGAGACAGAATGAATTGGGGGCCTTCAGCGGTAATTACAATGATAGTTTCAATCTTCGCGAATTTGGTGCAGGTGTTTACCTTATGCAATTGCAGGTGGGCGACAAACTGCTCAGCAAAAAAATAATCGTTCGATAAATATATATAACCGATGATAGGGGTAAAAGCTGTTATTAGTCATCAGACTACTAACAGCTTTTTCATTGAATTTTCAGTCAAATTATATAAGTCATGAATGTTTTTTGATTATTTTGGAACAATTTTTTTTGATAACACTAATAAAAACTTTAATTCATGAGACTAGTTTTTCCATTTCTGTTAAGTACTTTTATAATGATTTCGGGCACTGTACATGCTCAAAGTGTACGCAGTGTACTTGATAAGATGTATCAGGGAATTGGTTCTTCAAACGTGCTCTCTTACGACATGACCTCTTCTGAACGCATCGGTTCCAAAATGGTGACAAAAAACATGGCTTTCAGATTACAGATCAGTCCCCGAAAAGTGTATATGAAAGATAAAGATTCGGGTGTGGAACTGCTTTATGTTGCAGGATGGAACAGCAATCAGCCTTTTATTAACCCAAATGGGTTTCCTTACGTCAATGTAAGTTTAGATTTAAACAGCTCACGAGTTCGTGCTGACGGACATCACCCTGTAACGCATGCCGGTTTTTCCTATCTTTATACTCAGGTGAAGAATACCGAAAAGTTGATTGCACAGAACAATAAAAAACTGGAAGATATTATAAAAGTAGTTGGTGATTTTACTTGGAATGGCAGAAGCTGTTCTAAGCTTGTTTTGGAAAATCCCGATTTTAAATTTATCAGTTATACCTGCACACAATCCGAAACCCTTTTTAGCCTTTGCGAACGTATAAATGTTTCAGAGTATATGGTGATGGAAAAAAATAATATGGGTTACGGTGCAAAAGTAAACAAAGGCACAATTCTACAAATTCCCAATGCCTTTGCCAAAAAAGTGGAGCTTTACATTGATAAAGCCAATGGTCTGCCAATTTATCAGTTAGTGTATGACGACAAAGGTGTTTTCGAAAAATTCGAATTCAAAAATGTGAAGATTAACCCGACATTTGATTCTAAGGAATGGACCACACAATGTGCTTCTTATGGATTCAAATAAATAGACATTAAAAATAAATAATAAGGCGGCAGAAATGACAATCAATTTCTTCCGCCTTATTTTTTGCGGAAATTATCATGAGTAATTTATTAGGCTCAGAGATAATTTTTTTATCTTAGCAGATCACCAATAATCAAAAACAAATGGAAACTATTACAATGCCTGAAACAAAAGCAGGTCAGATAAAATCACTAATACAGAGGCAAAGGGACTTTTTTGCAACAGGCGCCACAAAAAGTGTGAAGTTCAGAAAAGAACAGTTGGCAAAATTGAAGAATCTTATTTCAACACATGAAAGGGATTTTATTGATGCCCTGCATAAAGATCTGCGCAAGCATGAGTTCGAGGCTTATGCCACTGAAATCGGCTTTATACTTATAGAATTGAGAAAGGCCATAAACAATGTAGATAAATGGGCTAAAACCCGCACTGTGCCTACTCCGCTTTTTCATTTTAATGGCAATAGTTATGTACAGCCGGAGCCTTACGGCGTTACACTCATAATTTCCCCTTGGAACTATCCATTCCAATTGCTCTTCGCACCGCTTGTCGGAGCAATATCTGCCGGTAATACTGCTGTAATAAAGCCTTCCGAATTTGCTCCTGCAACTTCAGCAATCATAGCTAAAGTCATTTCCGAGAATTTTGCTCCCGAGTTCATAGCCTGTGTGGAAGGTGGAATTCCTGAATCTCAGGCCCTTTTGGAGGAAAAATTCGATTATATCTTTTTCACCGGAGGTACCAATGTTGGCCGCATCGTCTATCAGGCAGCAGCCAAACACCTGACACCCGTCACCTTGGAGTTAGGAGGAAAAAGCCCCTGTATTGTAGACCGCGACACCAATATCGCACTTACTGCAAAACGCATTGTTTGGGGTAAATTTGTCAATGCCGGTCAAACCTGTATTGCACCCGATTATATTTTGGTAGATAAATCTGTTAAAGAACAATTGGTCGCCAAAATTATAGAATATATCAAAAAGGCTTATGGTGACGATGCTCAGCGCAGTGAACATTATCCGCGCGTTATCAACCAACAGCATCATAGCCGGCTAACTTCCTACTTTGAAGAGGGAGACATTCTTTATGGCGGCAAAGCCGATGCTGATGATAATTACATAGAACCGACTCTGCTCGAAAATGTAAAGCTCGACAGCAAGGTGATGACGGATGAAATCTTTGGCCCAATTCTGCCATTCATCGAATACGATAATCTGAAAGATGCCATTGAATTTATCAATAAAAGAGCTAAGCCGCTAGCGCTGTATATCTTCTCCAAAGACGAGAAAAAAATTCAGAAAGTCTTAGCAGAAACCTCTGCAGGTGGTGTTACCGTAAACGATACCCTTTTACATATTGTCAACCCGCATCTGCCTTTCGGCGGAGTGGGCGACAGCGGTATCGGTGCTTATCACGGACAACTTTCTTTTGATGTGTTTTCACATATGAAAAGCGTATTGCGCCGCACTTTCCTTGTGGATGATCCTGTCCGTTATGCACCCTATAAACTCAAATTAAGTTGGCTAAGGAGGCTGATGGATTGGACATTGTAGTTAAATAAATGACAATTCGAAATTTGAAAGATATTTATTAAATCAGTCTTGAATCAACAATAAGCCATTTTCAGATAGGGGTAAGTCAGCATTTTAGACTCAATCCAAAGTAAAACTGTCCGTCGGTTGACGAGGCAGTTTTTTTATTAAATAAGTATTCAATAATTCAAAAAATTAGTTAGATTCATTTTAACTAACATCCCCGGCCATGAAATTTATAATTATCCCCATGTTTTTCCTTTTTTTCTCCTTACAGCTTAGATCCCAAGAACTGAGCAGTGCCTATTATCATGTGCATGCTGGAATTGAACAGGATATTTTGCCTTATTTTTTAAAGGGTTTTAATATAAGTGCCTGGGCAGGTATGAAAAATACCCGTCTGCGATTTAATTACGCACAAGCCAATACACCCAAGTTTTGGATGGCAGATGGTATTGTAAAAGAACGTATTGCAGCAACACAGGTTGCTGTTGATTTTTTTCTAAAAAAAGATTTTAAAGGCTTTTGGTTTGGCCCCGGTTTAGGACATTGGCAGACTTCACTCATGACAGAACAGCAGGAAAAAAGAAACTTCCCGGGAATTGTTTTCTCTGCAGGTAGCGGTTATAACTGGAATTTTTACAAAGGATTCTATTTAAGTCCTTATATTGCAGGCCACATGCGAATCTCGGGTACCAAAAATATAGAGATGGGAACTTTACATTATCGCCCAAGTCTTATGTTTCCCGAAATTTCCTTAAAACTGGGCTGGAAATTCTAAATATCAATTTTCGGCCCCAAACTGAAAATTATGGATTTGGTTCAATTTGAAACAGACACTTTTACTCAGCTCAATCAGCTGCTAAATAGGGGAGAACATACCTCTGTGTGGGTGCTGATGGACGAAAATACAGAGGCACTATGCTTTCCTGTTCTTGAAAAAGCATTGAAGCTTACTACAGGAATAAAAAAGATTGTATTGCCTGCCGGCGAACAATATAAAAACATTGACAGCTGTCAGCTAATTTGGCAGACACTTTTAAACGGAAAGGCCGACAGAAAGGCACTGCTCCTTAATCTTGGCGGTGGTGTAATAGGCGATATGGGCGGATTTTGTGCAGCAACGTATAAAAGAGGTATCGATTTTATTCAGATTCCAACCACGCTGTTGGCACAGGTAGATGCTTCTGTTGGCGGAAAATTGGGCGTTGATTTCGGCGGCATTAAAAATGCAATCGGCAGCTTTCATGACCCCCTGATGACTTTTATACATAGTGGTTTTCTAAAAACCCTTCCCGAAAGAGAACTTCGCAGCGGATTTGCAGAAGTGATAAAACATTGCCTGATTGCAGATGCGGGTTATTGGAATCTTATTCGCGAAGTTAAAACTTTGAATGATCCAAAGATCGACTGGAATGATATTATCGCACATTCAGTATCCTTGAAATCTAAAATTGTTGAACAGGACCCGAAGGAAATGGGACTGAGAAAAATTTTGAATTTTGGGCATACGATAGGGCATGCAGTCGAGAGCATGAGTTGGGAAACAGACAACCCTTTATTGCATGGCGAAGCTGTTGCTTTTGGTATGATCTGCGAGGCTTTTTTATCAAAACGGATGTTGAATTTAACAGAGGCAGCGCTTTTAGATATTACTGATTATATCAGTACCGTATATCCTTACTGGAAGTTTGAAAAGTTCAGTATTGACCGTTTTTTTGAACTGCTTTGGAATGACAAAAAGAATAACGGAAAAATACAATTCAGCCTGTTGAATGAGATCGGTTACTGCAGTTACAATACAGAAGTATTTGAAAATCTAATTTTGGACAGCCTTCGCTTTTATGATAGTATTTATGGAAAATAAAAAAGGATTCGAAGCAATGACTCCGAATCCTTTTTTTCTTCTGATAATTATTTTGAATTAGCCCAAATCCAACTTTGGTTTCAGTGCCTCATGTGCATAGAAATCATTGATGATTTGTACAACTTCATTGGGATCGTCAGTAATTGGCATCAGATCCAGATCGGCTGCACTGATATTGTGGAATTCATCCAGCATAACATCCTTTATCCAGGCTTTCAGGCCTGTCCAAAATTCAGAACCAACCAGGATAATAGGAATCGGGGCCATTTTATTGGTCTGTTTCAATGTCAATACCTCGAAGAGTTCATCCATAGTACCAAATCCGCCGGGCAGTACCACAAGTGCCTGAGCGTATTTTACAAACATCACTTTTCTGATGAAGAAGTATTTGAAATTGAATACTTTGTCACCATCAATATAAGGATTGTGTCCCTGTTCAAAAGGCAATTCAATATTGAGACCTACGGAAGCTCCGCCTGCTTCTGCGGCACCTTTATTAGCGGCCTCCATGATACCCGGGCCACCGCCTGTGATAACGCCGTATCCTTCCAGTACACAGTGTTTGGCAATATCAACAGCCATTTGATAGTGTTTGTGCTCAGGTTTAGTCCTTGCAGATCCAAAAATGGAAACACAGGGTCCAATTTTATTCATACGCTCGTAGCCATCAACAAATTCAGCAATAACCTTGAACATTGTCCATGAGTTTTCTGCTTTCATTTCTGCCCATTGCAGGCTTGGATTCTCTTTTGTTCCTTTCTTTGCCATATTATTAGATATGAGTTTTAGACATAAGATGTTATAATGTACTGCCTTAATTTTTTGGCAGTGAAGCGAAGTTAGGAAAAAAGTTGAATATTGAAGTATTAGAACAAAGATTTTTGAGTACGGACATAGTTGAAATTAACATTTTAACTTGACTTTTAGGGGGAAATTGTGTATATTTAAAGACAAAAGTCAGCTTAGTTTTTTTGCAACTTCGAAAAATTAGAAATATTTTATAAAATAAATGACTAATATGTCATTATATATGTATAGTATTGACAAAAATAGAAACTAATTAAGGTGTTTATACGTTATGCTTATGGAAATCCATTTCCAAAATAATTTAAAAGAATCGGTTTTAGCTGAAATTGTTAAAATTATAGATACTCGGCAACTTCCTTTTAAAAAAGATGGCTGGAATTTTAATTGGAGATTGGCAGCAAAAGAAGCAAATTCACAATTATTTGCCTTGATTTTAAGTGAGACTAAAGAAATAGAAGGGTTGATCAAACTTAAAACCGAATATGATATGATGATCATGGATATCGTAGAAATTGCCCCTCATAATATTGGAAAAAATAAAAGATATTATGATATTGCAGGCTCACTGATTGCATTCGGCTGCAGGGAAAGTTTTAATTTAGATAACAATTATAAAGGATTTCTAAGCTTTGTTTCGAAGACAAATTTAGTCAATTTCTATAGTTCAAAATACGGGGCAATTCAAGCTTTAGGTCAAAAAATGTATATTCCTCCTGAAATTGGGTCCAAATTGATTAAAAAATATCTAAACAACAATATAAAATGAAAAAATTAAAACAACTTGAAGAACCGGAAATCGGGCTGATAACAGAACCGATGGATAGCAACACTGAGGAGTTTAAAAAATTTCAGGCTATAATCCTTAACAAAGTAAAGGAACAATCGAAAGAAAAAAGGTTGGAGATAGAACTGATGGCGCTTAAAATTAAAATGGAAGATTATCTGAAAGATGAATCCGAAACAGTTAAAACAGCCGGTGATTTTCTGAAATCCTTTTTGCTGCTGTTAAATATTACCCAAAAAAGATTTGCTGAATACACGGGAATTGAACCAACTTTTCTTAGTAAAATTGTCAATGGAGAGCGGGTTATAAATTCAGAATATGCACTCATTATCAGCAAAATATTTAGCACAGAACCTTTATTATGGTTGGAGATTCAGGCCAAAAATGAATTGAAAATCGTAGAAAAAAAACTGGGTACTTTAAATAAATATTCTCTTCAGAGTTTAATGCAGGTTTCGAAATAATCGATTCAAAAATAAAAAAAATGATGTATTTAACTTAAAATCAAGATCAATAGCTTTAAACTAAATAAACAAACCCCGCAACTTACTCAGCTGCGGGGTTTTCTGTTATTCTTCAAATAAGCCCATTACATAATCATTCATAAACATGCCATTTGGATCCAATTTTTTGCGGATTTCATGGAACTGCTCCCACATTGGGTAGGCAGTGGCCAATGTATCAGCCTTGCGGGTATGCATTTTACCCCAGTGCGGACGCCCGCCGTATTCCATAAGGATATTTTCAATATCTTTAAAGTAGGGATTGTGCGGTGTGCGGGAGTCCACATGGAAGGCA
>CAINVS010000246.1 GCA_903854205.1 uncultured Bacteroidota bacterium
AAATCATCGTTTAGGAGATGACTTGAAAGAGTCTATCAAAAAAGGAAGCAAGCTGAGTATTGCAGCATCCTCATTTTCTATTTATGCCTATGAAGCATTAAAGAAAGAGTTGGACAAAATTGATGAGTTACGTTTTATATTTACTTCGCCCACTTTTATAGAAGAGAACTTTAAAAAAGAAGTTCCAAAATTTTTCATACCGCATTTATTCAAAGAAGCTGACTTATGTGGTGGTGAATTTGAATTAAGGCTTAAAAACCAGTTGAACCAACGAGCCATAGCTCGTGAGTGTTCAAAATGGGTAAAGGATAAAGTGGTTTTTAAATCAAACAAACAGCTTGGCAGTCATTTACCTGGCATGATTCATTTAGAAAATACAAACAATGATTCAATAGCTTATTCTAACGTTAGTAGTTTTACAACTTCCGATTTAGGTACAACCCACAAAAAAGGATTCCCTACGCTGATTCAAAGAACAGCGTTTCCTGATAGTCAAGCTTATTTGGATTGGTTTAATCAAATTTGGGAGAATGAAGAAGATTTAAAAGAGGTTTCACAAAAGGTTCAAGAATACTTTGAAACTGCATACAAGGAGAATAGTCCTGAGTTTATCTACTTTATTACGCTATATAATATTTTTAATGATTTCCTTCAGGAACTTTCTCTTGATACATTACCCAATGACCAAGTAGGTTTTAAAGAAACATTAGTTTGGAATAAGCTATACAATTTTCAAAAAGATGCAGTAATTGGAGGCATCAATAAACTTGAAAAATACAAGGGCTGCATTTTGGCTGATAGTGTTGGATTAGGAAAAACATTTACCGCTTTGGGCATTATAAAATATTATGAGCTCCGTAATAAAGATGATTTAGTCCTATGTCCTAAAAAATTGGAAGCGAACTGGAATACTTATCGACATAACGATAAAAACAATATCCTGTCAGCTGACCGTTTTAGATACGATGTTTTGTTTCATACTGATTTGAGTAGAGAATCAGGAATGAGCAACGGCAGAAGTCTTGAAAATGTTAATTGGGGCAATTATGGATTAATCGTTATTGATGAATCACATAATTTTAGAAATAATAATCCTTACTCTGATCGTGAAAATCGTTATCAGATGCTACTTCGTAAAGTAATTAAAGAAGGGATTGAAACAAAAGTATTAATGCTTTCGGCAACACCTGTCAATAACAGATTTAATGACCTAAAAAATCAATTAGCACTTGCATACGAGGGTGATGCTGAAATTATCAATAATAAGCTTGATACTAAAAATGGAATTGAACAAGTTTTTAAAAAGGCACAGCAAGCATTTAATTCTTGGAGCAAATTTGCTTCAGAAGAACGAACAACTGAGAAGTTGTTGGATATGTTAGATTTTGATTTTTTTGAAATATTGGATTCGCTTACAATAGCTCGTTCACGAAAACACATTACCACCTATTACGACACTACTGACATAGGAAAATTTCCGCAGCGAAATAAACCAATTTCAATTCACAGTCCACTTACAGAGAATGAAAGCATTACTTATGTTGAAATAGCAGAGAAGCTTACTCTTCTAAATTTATCTGTATATACGCCCTTAAACTATATACTTCCAAGTAGAACCGATTTTTATAGAGATAAATACGAGAAAGAAGTAAGAAGTGGCAGCGGAAAATTATCTCAAATTGACCGTGATAATAGTTTGCGAATCTTAATGCGTATAAACTTTTTAAAGCGATTAGAAAGTTCAGTTGATTCATTTCGATTAACCCTTGAGGCTGTTATAGGTTTAATAAACTCAACCATTAAATCTGTTGCATCTGCGAATCAGGGAGATATTGAATCGTATCAATCTCAAATTGATGATGAAAACTTTGATTGGGAATCTGAATGGGGTGATGAAGAAAACCTAATTGGAAGGAAAATTAAAGTCCATATTGCCGATGTTGATAGAAGAAAATGGCAAGAGGATTTAAATCAGGATTTGGAAATACTTAATTCGATATGGAAAAAAATTGCTGACATAAAAGGGAAATCTGATTTTAAACTGCAACAATTAATTGGGCTGATTGAAAATAAAGTTCAGCACCCTATTAATACCGACAATAAGAAAGTAATCATATTTACTGCATTTGCTGATACTGCAAATTATTTGTATGAAAACATTCAAGGGTATATTAAAGAAAAATATGGACTTCATTCAACATTAATTACTGGTTCAAAGAAAACAACTAATGCAAAAAGTATTCCTTCAGACTTAAATCCGATACTAACCTGTTTTTCGCCAATTTCAAAAGGCAAGTCGCAACTATATCCGAAGATTTCTGAATCAATAGAAATACTAATTGCAACTGATTGCATTTCGGAAGGACAAAACCTTCAAGACTGCGATTACCTGGTTAATTACGACATCCATTGGAACCCAGTTAGAATTATCCAAAGATTTGGTCGTATTGACCGTATAGGTTCTATTAATGATAGTATTACAATGGTTAATTTTTGGCCTGATGTAACACTAGATGCTTATATCAATCTTAAACAGCGTGTAGAGAATAGGATGCTTATTAGTAATATGGCAAGTACTGGAGATGATAATATTTTAAATACAGACGATAAAGATTTAGAATATCGAAAAATACAATTACAGAAATTACAAGATGAAGTAATTGATTTAGAAGACTTGCGTGAAGGGGTAAGTATTACGGATTTGGGGCTTAATGATTTCAGGGTTGATTTATCAAACTTTATCAAAATTTATGGCGAACTCAATAATGTGCCCGAAGGTCTTCATGCCG
>CAINVS010000247.1 GCA_903854205.1 uncultured Bacteroidota bacterium
CTCAGTTGATGATTGATGAGTCGGAGGTTTCTGTGCGCTGCAATTTCTGCGGTTCCGAGAAAGTAAATGAAAAGGCTTATGATCAGAATCTTATACAGCCACAGGGGATTTTGCCTTTCAAAATTGCTAAAAAGGATGCGGTTACAAAATTCAAAGACTGGATTAAAAAAGGATGGTTTCATCCGAATAAACTGAAAGAACTTGCTGCTTTGGGGGATCTTCACGGTATTTATGTTCCTTTTTGGACCTATGATTCTCAAACTTATACCGAATGGCAGGGTGAGGCCGGGTATTATTATTACGTGACTGAACAGGTTTATGAAAATGGTAAATATGTTTCAAAAGAGGTGAGAAAAACCCGTTGGGAGTGGCGAAGCGGTTCATTTAATCAGTATTTTGACGATGTGTTGATCGTTGCCTCCAAAGGCTTGCCCGAAAATATCATTGAACAGATTTTTCCTTACAGATTAGAAGAACTGGTCAACCACAATTCAGAATTGATCGTAGGCTGGGAGGCTGAAATATATAGTCTGGATGTAAAAGAGGGCTATCAGAAAGCCGAGGTTAAGATGACCAATAAACTGCGGGAAAGAGCTGCAAGGGATTTGGGCGGAGATACTCAACGCGCACTCAGTATTGATGCAGACTTTTACGAACAGTCCTTCAAACACCTTATTTTGCCGGTATGGCTTTGCGCTTACAAATATAATGGAAAAACCTATCAGTTTGCTGTCAACGGTCAGACAGGTAAAATAAACGGACAAAAACCAATCTCAGCCATCAAAGTGGCTATTTTAGTAATTTTTATTTTAGCCGTTATTGGTGCCATTATTTATTTTGCATCTCAAAACAGTAATTAATATGTACCTGATGAGGACTATACTTTTTTTGTTTTGCTTTCAGGCATTTTTTGTAAATGTTCAGGCTCAATCGCCTTTTGTTTCTCCCTATACACTTAACTATAAACTGGATGTACCGGTTGCAACAGCAGGTTTTGGGCTAAACTTTGCGTATTTTTTACTGAACAGAAAAACGGAGGTACTTACCGAACCTTATATTTTGGCTTTGGACCGTTCCAATATTCCGCGCATTGACCGACCTGCAGCCTTTAATTGGTCAGGACGGGCAGCTCTGGGCAGCGATATTCTCATGTTCAGCAGTATTGCAGCACCTTCCTTTCTTTTTCTCGATCGGAATATCAGAAAGGATTGGTTGAAAGTCGGCGCAATCTGGGCAGAAACGATGGCATTGAACACCGGAATTACCAATCTGACAAAAGTATTGGTAAAACGCACAAGGCCTTATGTTTATAATCCGAACGCTCCAGCACATTTTAAAACAGAAAAAGATGCGCAGTATTCCTTCTTTTCCGGACATACTTCTGTGACGGCTTCTATGACCTTTATGTCAGCCAAGATTTACAGCGATTACAATCCGGGATCCAAAGCACTGCCTTATGTTTGGGCCGCTGCGGCAATTGTGCCCGCTGCAACCGCTTTTTTGCGATGGAGAGCCGGCAAACACTTTTTCTCTGATGTTTTGGTAGGATATATTACAGGTGCGGCAATTGGATTCATTGTCCCTCATTTACATAAGATAATAAGATAATTGATTTGCTCATTAGATTAGTGATTTATTGAAAAGCAAACTGTAATATTGCTACATGAATCTGCGAAATGATTTTTAAAAAAAAAATTATAAAAAGCGTCGCAGACAGCTTTTCCATTTGTCGGAAGCCTTTTTCGGGAGCAAGGCCAAGCCTGAAAATTCAAATGTATTGGTTCCGACTTGATTTTTTGTTACTTTTGTGTCAAGACAAAATTAAAAAAAACCGCGGCAGCGTTACCTGCTTTGTTAATTTGTCATTGATTCCATATTTTTAAGGACTTTAAATTATTGAATAGTTTATCCATTACAGAATTATTACACCAGGTACAGATATTAATAATGAAAAAGAAAATTCTTGCACTCATTACAGGCGGCACTTTTGACAAAGAATACAATCTTATCAACGGGCAACTTTTTTTTAAAGATACACATCTGCCCGAGATGTTTGAACGAGGTCGGTCTACGCTTGATATTACCGTTCGAACCCTTATGATGGTAGATAGTCTCGAAATGACTGATGATGACCGGGGAATAATTCAACATCATTGTGAGTCGGCAAAGGAGAAACATATTTTGGTTACTCATGGTACCGATACCATGGTAACTACCGCCGAGGCTTTGGCCAAATCTGAAGACATTGGAGATAAAACAATTGTACTGACAGGTGCAATGATTCCATATACCTTCGGTATGTCATCGGACGGTTTTTTTAATCTGGGTTCTGCGCTTGCTTTTGCCCAGTCATTGCCTCCCGGTGTTTACATTGCCATGCACGGTGAGTATTTTTATTGGGATAATGTTCGCAAAAACAGATCTACAGGATATTTTGAACGTTTGGAATCTGAAAAACCCTAAACGCTGCATCCAAATCACCATTTCGATTGTTATGAAAATTAGTTTTGGCTATTTTATCTGTCGAAATTTCACTAACTTTGCAGCTCTACAGGCGAGGATTTCCTTTTACTAAACATTTATTAAAATTATAACATAAGAATGGGTTTGATCAGATTTTTTAGCTTCCAACGTCAACTTATACTTTTTGCAGTCTGCGTTGCACTTACAGTTTTACTTTGGTCAACAGTTGGTTTTGTTTGGGCTTGGATTCCGCTGCTTTTCGTTATCATATTGCTCACCAAACACCTGCTTATCGGTACCGTCAACGGTGCAGCCATGAAATTACAGGAAGGAGATGCAGATGGCGCAATGAAGTTGTTGAATTTTACCATCAAACCATCCTGGTTGCAGTTTGGCTATCATGGAATGTACTATTTTATGAAAAGTACGATTGCCATGCAAAAAGGAGATATTAAAAAAGCAGAGGCACTGACCAATCGGGTACTGAATATGAAATTGGCGGATGATTTTAAAGGAATGGCCTATCTACAGCTTATTAATATCAACGCAACATATCTACAGCGTGATCCTAAAAATCAATTGTTTGTCAATAAAATTAAGGAACTGCACCTGAAAGCCAAAAAACTGAATATCACTACGCAACAGGTAAAAGAACAATTAGCTCAGGTAGATATGATGTTAAAAGGAACTCATGAATCACAGAAAAATATGGCTGTGCCCGGTAAAGGCGGCATGAAATCAATGATGCAGCAGGGTTTCATGAAAAGAGCCCCGGGTAAAAGAAAAAAATAAGTCACAAATCATGAATAACGATGTCAGTATGAAAAAGACTTCATTCACTTCGCGAATCCTTCGGGTTCAAAATTGTTATTATTTGTGATTGGTTACTTAAAAGCAGTTTACATGCTTCAATGCCCCAATAAACTAAAAAATCAGCCTCTGATACACATGGGCTGATTTTTGCGTTAATCCGGCAGGGCAAAATTGTCTTAATTCTTACTTTGAAAAAAAATATTTGCTAAGAGTTCCACTTTAGGTCTTTTATTACATAAACTACTTTACCACGTAACTTTATTATGTTAAATATACTAAAATTCAGATTATTTTTTGTTTTTTTTCTTATTGCCGGAGGTTTTGTTGCCATTATGCTTGGTTTTAGTCCAGGTGTAAGCATTATGATGTGGTTTTTGGCGCTGGTGCTTGGTATAGGCTATCTGCTGTTTGGAACTGTCAATGGAGCCTTATTTATGTTGAACAGAGGACAGGTAGTGGAAGCGGAAAAAATACTCGGGCAGGTATATAAACCTGAATGGTTGCTGAAAAGCCACAAAGCCTATTATTATTTTACGAAAGGATTGCTCAGTCTGCATAAGGTAAACAACAAGGACGGTTCCGAAGCACTTTATCTGAAAGAAGGGGAGGAATATCTGCTGAAAAGTCTGCAGATTGGCCTTTCGAGAAAACAGGAACGCGCGATGGCCTACCTCAACCTTGCTGCTGTGGCCTTGCAACATAATGATAAAGCAAAAACACAGGAATACTACGAAAATTTGAAAGCGAATGAAACCGGAGATTTGCGACTGCAAAAAAGTGTAGAGGAATTGGCAGCTGCTATAAAAAGAATGTAAGAAATCTTTTGATATGAAACAATGCAAAACTTGTCAGTCCCCCTTGCTCGATTTGGCCAAATTCTGCCACAATTGCGGCCGTCAAACTGAAAGTACAGAGTTTCTTTGTCTGAAATGTGGGGTTAACAACCCTACCGATGCAAAGTACTGCCAAAATTGCGGATTCTCCATCAACACATCTGCTGTAAAGAAAGAAGCAAACATCAGCCCCTTGTACGGGCTGAATTTTAGTGATCTGAAAACCTTGCCGACACAGCTGAAACAAGCTTTTTTACAAACGATTTCCATGATGTTGGAAATGGAAGCGGAGCAGAAGCAGGAAGCAAAATATTTTGAAGCTTTTGAAAAAAGCGGTTTCAGGCAAGATCGATTTGAAGAAGAATCAATACAGCTTGTTTCCGAATTGGAACAAATGTTCAGAAAGAATGGATCATCGGACTTTCCTGAAATTGAACATAAAGTTGAAACAACATTTCTAAAGCTCACTGACATTTTTTATACAAGATACATCCCTGATTTATTGCCGCATGTACTTTCTGCTTTCATTCCCGATTATTCGGAAGATAGTGCAAAAGCTGTTAATTTTCAGAAAATGTTTCAAATTTATTTGAGTGCAAATGAAGAGTCAGTTACTGTCTATGAAAAAGCGATAGATATTCCTTTGGAAAAATTGATTAATGCCCGCGCATCGTTTTTTAAAACACAAATGGGTGATGTCCCGCTGATATTTGTTGATCAGACACTATTTGGCACAGGTACAGAAGGAGTCATCTTTACAGCAAAAGCAATTTTTTGGAAGTCGCACTTTCATCGTTCAAATATGGTTGAATATCAACATTTGAGGACATTAACACGTTATAGAAACAGATTGGAAATAAACGGCGAATATTTCAACGTATCAGATTCCTTTAATTACAAGACAATAAAACTTTTAAATCGTTTGAGATTTTGGTTTGCAGACTGAGAAAATGATTAGCTCCACCGATATTTATATCAATATTTAATTAAATTGGCTTAAGTATCTGAGACAATTCCAGGCCCCTAGATTATCTGATAAATCTGTGTGCTATATTCAAAGTACAAAACTCTTTTTTATTTCGAGGCCTTGGATATCTGTACTGTAAATTATAGAAAAATGGGCTCTTTGAATCATTTTAAAAAATGTTGCTAAGCCCCGCACCAAATTACAAAAGCTTAGTTTTGAAAATCCCACTATATAACAGTAAAACCTTTTTTTATAATTTCTGACATCTGAAGTCTTGATTTTGGTATTACTTTTGTCTAAATAACATTAAGCGCCAAAGGTTATACGTCAAAAACAAAAAATCAATTCACTGTTTTTTTCAGATTCTTTTGGCAAAAATCGTGATTGACAAATAATTTCAATTTTTTACTCAAGAATTTAACGCCAATACCCTACTAAAGTATGAAAATTTCGGATTGTATACTGACTTTTTTGACATTGTTGATTTCTACAACAATGCTGACGGCTCAGCAAAATATATACAAATATAAAATTAACCTCAATGAGGTCAATGAAGATCAGTTGAAAGTCGAATTGAAAGTGCCTTCCTGTGTCCCCGCTGAAGAAGTTTATTTTCATTTCCCCCGTATTGTACCCGGAACCTATCAGATTCATGACTATGGTCAGGTAGTAAAAGATTTAAAGGCTTTTGATAATAAAGGTAATCTGCTATACGTAGATAGAATAGATGAATCAACCTGGAGAATTACCAAAGCCAAAAAATTGGATAAATTGGTTTATGTTGTTGATGACACTTGGGATACAAAATTAAAAGAGCCAATTTTTGAAGCGGCAGGTACAAGCTTTGACGAGGGCAAAAGTTTTATACTAAATGCTCAGGGACTTTTTGGATATTTTAAAAACAAAGAAAATATAAGTTTTGAACTGACAATAGAAAGGCCTATTAACTTTTATGGGGCAACTTCCTTGAAAAGAACCGAAAGTGATAACAATACAGATCATTTTAAAGTAAATACTTATCATGAACTCATTGACGCGCCTATTCTTTACTGTCAGCCCGACACTATTAATTTTAAACTGGGGTATGGAGATATTCAACTATCAGTATATTCTCCAAACAAAATGGTTAATGCCAAAGATCTAAAGGAAAAGATTATACCAATGCTCGAAGCACAGAATAAATATCTTGGCAATATTTTACCTGTTGACAGATATAACTTTTTAGTCTATCTCTCTCCTAAGGGTTTTCCTTCAGGCAGCAGAAACGCTTTGGAACATAATCATTCTTCCATGTATTGTCTTGATGAGGAATCTATCGACAATATAAGCAGCATAGTTATTGAATTGGCCACACATGAGTTTTTTCATATAGTAACACCTCTTCATATTAAATCTGAAGAAATTGGTAATTTTGATTACCAGGAGCCTAAAATGTCAAGACATTTATGGTTATATGAAGGCGTGGTTGAATATATGGCTTTTCATATGCAGGTACGCAACGGTTTAATGACAGAACAGCAGATGTTGGATAAATTCTCTCAAAAGCTGCGCACTTCCAGATTTTATAAACAGGGAATCTCATTAACAGAAATGAGTTCAAACTGCCTGATAGAACCATATACTGCCCAATTTAACAATGTATACAACAGAGGGGCACTAACTGCAATGTGTCTTGATTTAAGACTCATGCAACTTTCAGGCGGAAGATATGATTTACAGTATCTTCTTCGAGACCTTTCCAGTCATTTTGGTCAGGACCAGTCATTCAAAGATGATGAACTTTATGAAAAGATTATTGAAGTGTCACGTCAGAAAGATTTGTTGATGTTTTTTTCAAAATATATTGAAGGGTCGGATATAATTAACTACAACGAGTTTTTATATCCTTTTGGAGTGCTTTATCTCGATACAGCGTCAGTTCCTGAAATATCTCCGTTGGGCGGTATTGAGAATGGGGCTTTGAGAACTGATTCGCTGGGCAGAATGTATATTCATAAGATTGAAAAATTGGATGAATTTGGTTTGAAATATATACTGTTCCAACAGGGAGATGTAATCTTAGAATGGTCAGGAAAATCTTTGGATAAAAATAATATCTCAACAATTTTATCAGCCTATACTCAGAATGTTAAGGAAAATGATGAATTGCAAATTAAAATTCTCAGAAAAAATGCCAAAGGTGGTTATGAGCCTAAGACCCTGAGAACTAAAATAATAAAAATAATGTTACCTCAAAAAGATGTTTTTACTATCGTCGAAAAACCTACAGTAGAGCAATTAAAAATGAAAAAATACTGGTTGGAAGGATCTGTTCAGAATTAAACCCAGATCCATCCGTCATTTGAGTTCGAGATGAACCAAGGCTACGCGAAGCGAACCGGAGGAACACGAAGTGAAAGCCAA
>CAINVS010000248.1 GCA_903854205.1 uncultured Bacteroidota bacterium
CAAAAAAATCTGCGTTCCTTTTGTTAACATATTCACAACCCATTCCTAACGATAAAATTGGGCGTCGCTGTCGATACTCCTGACATTATTTTTCCACTCATGCCCAATTTCTCTGACCTGCGACGATTCAAAAGCGGTCTCCTTCGGTGCAGTTTATTTTGCCAATTGCTTGGTATTTTTGGAATTATATTATTGCCAAAATTTATAAAAACATGTACAATGTATTTGTAAGTTAGACCCGTAGGGCTACATTTAATGAACGCTCTGCGAAGAGAACCGAGCAAAGCGAGCTCTAAAATCCGTCATTAGAATTCGTCATAAAAAAGGACAAAACTGATAAGTACTAACAGAGTTTTTTAGTAAAAAAATAGTTACATCTATTTTAAGTCATAAAAAATGAGTAAGTGCTTAGCGATGAAGTCATATTGGTTTATATTTGCTGCTATGGTAAATTAGGCTTATTTTTACAATTTAACAATTCTATTCCACTTTTAACAAGAATTTTTGATCATGAGAATATTGTTTTTGAGTTTTATCATCTGTGTTCCGTTTTTAAGTTATTCTCAGAACAAACTGCAAAAGGCTGTCAATACCTTTGTGGGCGATCCCGAGATGCAGTTTGCATCTATTTCTTTTTGTGCTATTGACATGGAAAAGAATACGGTTCTTAGCGAGCACAATCCAGACCAATCTCTGATTACAGCTTCCACCATGAAGGCTATTACAACTGGTACTGCTTTAGCCATTTTAGGTCAGGACTTTAAGTTTGAAACCTATTTGGAATACGATGGCACAATAAAAGATGGAGTTTTAAACGGTAACTTATATTTTACCGGCACTGGAGATCCATCCTTGGGTTCACCATTTATGGAAGAGGCTGATAAGCTGCCTGTCTTGTCCGGAGAATTCGCTCAGGCGCTAAAAAAGGCAGGTATTAAAAGTATAAAAGGCAACGTAATTGGCGATGGCAGTTATTTCGAGGCAGCTACTACAGTTCCCAGCTGGCAATGGATGGATATGGGTAATCATTTCGGCGCAGGAATCACCGGAATCAATCTGCATGACAATCTTTACTTTATTGGTTTGCAACAAACAAATGTATTAGGCGCTCAACCGCAAATAAAATACATCAGACCCGAACAGCACTTAAAATTTTCCAATGAACTGACAAGTGCGGAAAAAAACACCGGCGATAATGCCTATATATTTGCGGCTCCTTTCGGCTCTGAAGCTTGGATAAGAGGTACTATTCCTGTAGGCAGCGGCTCTTTCAGCATCATGGGTGCTGTTACCGATCCTGAATTCTTTTCTGCTGACTGGCTTTTTCATGCCCTTAAGTCACAGGGAATCACAATAATCGGAAAACCATTATCTTATAGAACTTCAAAGAACAAACTTGAAAGAAAAAAAATTCATACACATTACTCTCCCAGCCTATCCAAACTGATACTGCACACAAATGAAAACAGCAGAAACCTTTATTGTGAAGCCTATGTAAAAATGATTGGTAAAAAATTAAAAAAAGAGGGCAGTCAGGAATCAGGAATTGCAGCTATAAATGATTTTTGGAGAACAAGAGGTATTGATACCAAAGGTTTTTTTATGGAAGACGGCAGCGGGTTATCTGCCAGAAATGGCGTCAGTGCTAAAATTATGGCCCAGATGCTTCGAAAAATGTTTATTGATAAAGCTTCTTTTCCTAATTATTACAACCTATTGGCAATCAGTGGAGAAACCGGCAATTTTAAATATTTCGGCAAAGGCACTATTCTGCAGAGCAATCTGCATGGAAAGGGCGGTACGATGAATAGGGTAAGAAGTTATACAGGATATGTTACCACAAAAAGTAAGAGAAAAGTTGCTTTTTCCATAATTGTTAATAATTTTAATTGCTCAGGAACAGCTATCAGACAAAGAGTCGAAAATCTGTTGATTACGATTGCAAATATGGAGGAATAAAATGATGTGATGATCTGGTAATTTGAAGATGTGATAATTTGGTGATTTGTGGATGACAATCTAAAAATTTACCGCAAAGGACGCCATGGTATACGCAAAGGGCGCGAAGAAGATCTGGTGTTTTTTTTAAGCATTCAAGTGTTTTGAAGGCAATAAGGCTATGCTTCTGATAATCTGACTTCTGAACCAAAGACGAGAGAGAGCTCCACGAAGTGACGATCTAAAAATTTACCGCAAAG
>CAINVS010000249.1 GCA_903854205.1 uncultured Bacteroidota bacterium
GAAATTGAAAAGGCTGAAGCGGCTTTGGCCGAATACCCGCAGGTAAAAACTGTGGCAATGCCGCCTGTACCCGAATCTGAAGAATTGGAACAACTTTCAGATGACATGGAAAATGGCTATGTCCGCCTGCGTGAAAGACTGCGTCGACTTCCGGGAGAAGAGAGAACTGACTGGATAGACCTTGCCAGAGAAATGGGATGGGAAGATATTCTGACAATTTGGGAACAGGATGAACAGCCCGCAATTATTGAAACAGAAGCTGAATTATTAAAATCATTGCCAAAACTCAATTTGGAAGAATTGAGCGAAATATGGCTAAACATGGAAAACAGAAGCGACTATCTGCAACGTCGTGTTCAAGGTCATTTGCGTACACTTATTGCCAAAACACTGCAAAAACTCAGAAAAGAACAAAAGGCATTGTTGGAAGGCATTGAAAAATCCGAAACTGCAGAAAAAGCAGATGATCTGCGCCGTCAGTTACTGAATCTCGAAATGGCTCAAAATGACCGTCTCAATCCATTTTTTGCAGCCCCTATAGATAACAATCTGCGACAGTCACTTGTGCGTGTACGCAACAACATAAGGCTCAGTTTCCTAAGAATAAGAGCTGCCGTCGAAATACGCAAAGCCGAAATTGCCGAGGCAGAAAGAGTATTGCTTGGTGAAGTCGTCAAACAGAAAAAAGAACAAAAAGAAGAATTGGAAAAAGTGAAAAAAGAGACAATAGAACAGTTAAAAACAGGTAAAAAGCCAAAAGCTGAAGTAAAACCCGAGAAAAAAGACACAAAGAAAAAGGCGGAAAAACCTGTCGACGAACCGCTTTATATCAAAAATGCCGGATTGGTTCTGCTGCACCCCTATTACCACCGCTTATTTTCCATGTTGAATCTGCTGGAGAAAAATAAGTTTATCAGCGAAGAAGCACAAATAAAGGGTGTGCACCTGCTTCAATTTATTGCTACCGGAAAAACAGAGCATCCTGAAAACGAATTGGTATTAAATAAAATCATTTGCGGACTTCCTTTGAGTACTCCTGTTCCCATGGATATAGGACTCTCTGACGAGGAACTGCGTATTGCATCGGGTCTGTTAACCGGTGCTATTGCCAACTGGCCAAGAATGAAAACCATGACTCCTGATGCCTTGAGAGGGACTTTTATCCTTCGGGAAGGCAATATAAAAGAAGAAACTGACCGTTGGAAACTGAAGGTTGAAAAAGGGTCTTTTGATATGTTGTTAAGGACGATTCCTTGGGCATTCAACTTTGTAAGAATGGGCTTTATGCCCAAGTTTATCTCTGTAGAATGGCCATTGCCGGGCAATCTGTAATGATAAGTTGATCAGCTGTTTTATACCCCTTAGATTCAAGTAATAAAAATTAAAAATAACGTATGTTTGGAATAATGCGCCCGGAAGGAGGCTGCTCCCATAAACAGGATCCCAATTATCGATTTCACCGTATGCATTACTGCGGTGTTTGCAAAGCGATGGGCAACAGTTACGGTCATAAAACCCGTTTTCTATTGAATTTTGATATCGTTTTTCTGGCTGAATTGCTCTCTGAATGGTCGGAACAGGATCTGAGTCAGTGGGGCGGAGCATATCAGGCTATCAATCGCTGTTTCACGATGCCAAAGGGAGAAACACCGGTTTCATTGCAATATGCTGCCGATGCCAATCTTTTTCTGAGTGAATTAAAAATAGAAGATCATGCAGCAGATACCGGCCGCTTGAGTTGGCGCTTTGCCCGTTGGTTCTATTCGGGGTCATTTTTAAAAGCGACCAAACATCTGGAAAAATGGGGCATTGATCAAAAAGAATTAAGTTACTGGGCCAATCAGCAAGCGGTCAGAGAAGCAGCAGTTCCTACTGAAAAAGAACTTAGCTCGTTTATTGAATATTTTGCAGAACCAACCGCACAATTGAGTTCCCTTATTTTCAGACAGGGCGCGATTGCCGTCGGCAAAGCCGAAATTTCGGAGCAAGCGGCTCTGCTGGGTTACCGATTCGGTCTCCTTGCCTATCTGCTCGATGCTTTTGAAGATATTGAAAAAGATGCCTTCCAACAACAGTTCAATCCGCTCCTGCTTTATTTCAATGCTGAAAGAACATTGTCTGAAGCAGAATTGGAACTGACAAGAACATTTATTTACAGTACACAGGATTCGATACATGCTGCATTGGGGCAATTGCCGCTTGCTCCCGAAAAAGTCGATTTATATTTCTCAAGACTGCGTTCCAATATTGCGATGCAGTTGTATCGCGAGCGGACAGTACCGCTGCGTTTCAGAGAACGAATTTCGGCAAGATGGCAGCAGGCAAGAGACTTTGCCCGTCAGCTCACCTGTGATTCGCCAAAAAACCTGGCAACAAATCTGCGCTATCAGATGCTTTCTGTGGCAGTTTTCGTTGCACCGCGTACACCCGAATACATGGGTATCAGCAATAACAGTGCAGTTGTATTTACTTGGACAGCATTCTTGGCTGCATTCATTGCCGCAATCGGGTTGGGTGTTATTGTCGGTAAAAAAAGAAAGGCTAAAAAGAAGAAAAAAAGAAGCTTCAAAAAAATGTTAGAACAACTCCGTAAAGGAGAATTATTCAAAGGAGGCTGCTGGGAGCAGATCTGTGCTGCCTGTTGCACTGCCTGTGCCTGTGCCTGCTGTGAATCCTGCTGTGAAAACGGTTGCGACAATTGCTTAGATAACGCTTGCAATGGCTGTGATGATTGTGAAAACAATACCTGGATTTGGATCCTTTTGGCATTTGCTGTTATTGTTATAGGTGTTACTGTGCTCTTATTTGTATTGCTTTAGGTAATAGAGAAGACCTTTAACTAAGTACTCACAGTCAATATTTCCCTAATCATATATTTTATATGAGGCATCACTTGATGTTCTTTGATAAATTCGTATTATAATAAGATTAGTTTTAAAACTACCTTTTACAGATTAGCCCGGAACAAGCGCAAAAAATGGGGGCAACCAATATTTTGGCTGTCCCCATTTTAAATTAATTAACTAATATTATCTATTTTTTCTCCTATCAATACCCAAATATCATTTGGATATTTCTTATTGAGCTCATTTAATTGGACATCCAATTCTTCTTTCTCCGGGCAATAAACATAAACAGCATTTCTGTTAAAACCATTTGAGGCTTTTTTGCTGTAAACTTTAAATCCACAATTTACAAGCTCTTTGGCTGTCTGATCTGCGTAGGTCTGTTTGCTGTAAGAACCTAATATAATCACATGCTCGTTCTTACAGGAAATTGGCCTTTTTACAATGTCTTTAAAAAAATCTGTGCTATTTTCACTATGCTCAATTTATTTGTCACCAACGGTTTTACCGTTTACAAAACCTGATTTTTGCTTTAGTGAATCAATATTCAAGGAGGTAAATCCGGTTGTGCTGACGATAATAAATTCAGTTCGGCGATTCATCTGATGATTCTCTTCTGAACATTTTGACTTAACAGCCCCCTCACAGGCACAATCATTTATCAGACGCTTTTCGCCGTAACCCATTCCATAAATCCGTTCCGGATTATTTATTCTTGATGCAATATAAGCAGCTGATGATTTAGCGCGATTATCAGAAAGTGTTTCATTGTAACTATATGTACCGCGACAGTCTGTATGAGATCCCAATTCAATAACCAGTCCTGGATAATCTTTCATCACTTTAACGATCTTATCCAATTCTTCAGCGGCATCTTTTCTGATATAGTACTTGTTGTAGTCAAAATTGATAGGGTTGATCTTAATCAATTCACCCAGATCTTCACCAATGACAAGTTTAAAAGGAACAAGATTTTCATTAATTACTACTTTACCGTTAACTGCCTTCAGTTTTTCTAAACTGACTGTCTTCGACTCATAACCCTCTTTTTCCAATACTACGACAAAATCCATACTATCATTCTCGAAATACCCTTCAAGTGATTCTGTAAAATCACCATTTGCCGACGTTTCAAACTCCTTAGTTTTTCCTGTCTGCTTATCTGTAATTTTTACTTTCACAGCACCAAGGGGCTTATTCGTACTCTTATCTTTCAATTCACAAACAAGATTCAAAGGAATTTTAATCTGATTCAGTACAACATCAGCAATGAAAACCTCTTCAGGACCTTCCGTATTAACTTTAGGACTTACACCTTTCTCAAATAGGTCCTTATTACCTTCCAAGCTGTAAACCTTATCATCTGCATCTATCGTAAAACTGTAAGTACCGCTCTCATCTGCAACAGTTTTAGCTACTTCATTGCCCTGTTCATCAAGCAGACTGATTGTTGCACCTGGAAGAATATTTCCACTCTTGTCGGTTGATCTTCCTCTGATTGTTTTTGTAAAAATGAATGGCTTAAGGATTTTAAACTTGTAAATGTCGTCATCACCTTTACCACCGAGTCTATTGGACGCAAAATAACCATTTTTCATTTCCGGATCCAAAATCAGTGAAAAGTCGTCATATCCGGAGTTAATTGAAGACCCCATATTCATAATTTTTTGAATAGTTCCTTCTTTAGAAACAGTCATAAAAAGGTCTAATCCGCCCAATCCAATGTGACCGCTCGAGGCAAATATAAGTATATTCTTTTTTTCATGATAAAAGGGAAACATTTCATCCCCCTCGGTATTGACTTTATCACCAAGATTTACCGGATTTCCCCATTCCCCGCCATTTTCTCTTTCAATTCGATAAATATCGGCCTCTCCAAAACCACCCGACATATCACTGGTAAAATACATAGTATTTCCATCTTCGCTCAACCAAGGATGGCCAACAGAATATTGTGGATTATTGAACTTGAATGCCTTCTCCTCCTGCCATGCCCCGTCCTTTAATTCGCTGAAATATATTTCAAGTTTGATGACATTATCTTCACTCATTCCCTCATAATTACTGCGGGTAAAAGCCATGTAGGTACCATTTTTGGCAAAAGCTGCAGGTCCCTCGTGCAGTTTTTTATTAATATCCTTCTTATGACTGTTCAGACTTTTAGGTTCATCCAACTGACCATTTTCAATTATATCAGCAACAAAGACATCCAGATAAGGCATTTCATTCCAACTGTAAGATCTTTTTATAGGCCCGTAGCTTTCAATACTCGAAGCAAAAACGAGTTTCTTGCCCCAGTATGCGGGACCAAAATCCTGATGATTTGTGTTTATTGAAATAGTTTCAACCGCATAACGGCCATCATCTTTCAACAGTTTTTCTAGATTCTTACCGTTCAGCAAATAATCTTTTGAACGTCTGTCCGTTGGATTTTTGTTTGCAAATTTTTGAAACCATTGTTCAGATTCATTGTATTTTCCATTTGAATTTAAAACGATGGCATAATTATACATATCGTCGTCAGTATAATTATTTTCAGCCATAAATTTGGCATATGCAGTTTCTGCTTCTGCATAATTTCTGATTTTTCTATAGGCTTCAGCAACTTTTCTCATGCCTTCAAGGCTTAATTTATCTGCCATATTGTATTTTTCAATGGCATTTTTAAAAGCAAAATTGGCAAAGCATCTATCTCCTTTTATCTCCTGTGGCGATTTTTGGGCAATTACTGCTCCGGAAAAAAGTAGCAGAAAAAGGAAGCCTGTTATATACCTGTTCTTCATTTTATAAATTGAGTGCATTTTTTAAAATAATTAGCCTGCCTACTAGAAATAGCGTGGGGAAACAGCTTTATGTCCCGGTGAGAAAATAAAGTCATAACGCAGCATTATTTCGTGGCTGCCGCCATGATATCTGACTGTTTGCAATGCATAAGACCAGTCGAAAGCATAGGATAAAAATAACTGTTTTGTAATATTATAACCGGCAAGAACTCCAAAGGCATCTCCAGTGCGGAACATTGCTCCCAAATGCAACATTTTATTCCACACAAAAGAAGCAGTCAAATCAGCCTCAATTGGGGCACCCAAAGTCATTTTTACATAAGTTGTAGGTTTCAGCTCTAACTTATCGGACAATTTAAACTGATAACCTGCAATGAAAAAGTAGTGTCTTTGCTCTCTAATAGCAATAGTGTTATTGGCACCGGGTTTAAAGTTATTTTCCAAAAGTCTTGGTGCTGAAATACCTGCATAAAAACGCTCTCTGGTAAAATATAACCCGAAACCGAAATTAGGTGCAAGTGAACCTCCAGAAATTTGAAAATTGGGGTCATTGCTTTCTATGAGCGTCAACTGATTGTATTTGGCTCTAAGCAAATTAACACCACCCTTAATACCAATTGACAAGGTAGCTTTCTTATTAAATCTAAGGCGGTAAGCAAAATCAATATAGATTGAACTGTTATTGATTTTACCAATTTTGTCATTCATTATTGACAATCCCAAGCCAATATTCTCGCTTCTGACCGGAGTATGTGCAGTAATTGTCTGTGTCAATGGTGCTCCGTCAAAACCTACCCATTGTGATCGGTGCAAAGCAGTTACTGTAAGTGCATCTCTGCTGCCGGCATAACCCGGATTGATAGCCAAAGTGTTATACATATAATGTGTAAACATGGCGTCCTGTTGTGCATTTGCATCAACGGCCAATAGGGCCGTTGATACAAATACCAATATATTTCTAAATAATTTCATGTGAATATTTTTACGAAGTGCTCAGAATTATTGATTCTCTCTTTGAAGATGGATATAACCTTTGATTGGTTTTTTACCTTCCCCGAGGTCTAACACATAGAAGTAAACACCTGTTGGCAGCTCATCACCTCCTATTCTCAAACCAAGATTGGTTGTACCGTTCCATTGGTTTTGGTAGGCTTTTGCGCTGAAAACAATATTACCCCATCTGTTATATATTTTAATCTCATTGTTTGGATATGTACCAATACCAAGGATTTCAAAATTATCATTTATTCCGTCTCCATTTGGAGAGAATCCTTGCGGTATAACAAAGTCGCAGGTAATAGGGCTGCATGGATCCAAAGGATTAGAACCTTGGGCTACTTCATCTCCATTATTGATGCCGTCTCCATCACAATCCTGAGTAAACCAGCTATTGGAAGGTGTTAAAGTCTGACTGCTAAGAATGAAAGAACATGGGTCATTAGGATTAGTGCCATCGACAATTTCAGTGCCGTTAGTTACACCATCTCCATCACAATCTGAAGCAGTCCAAAGTCCGCCCTGTGTAAGTGTGATACTTGTTGAATCATAATCACAAGGATTAGTAGGGTCGGTATCATCAGCAATTTCGTTCAGGTTAGTTACACCATCACCATCACAATCAGCATTATTCCAGTCGCCTCCCTGAGCAAGTGTTGTACTTGCACTAAGATAATCACATGGGTCACTTGGATTAGTACCATCGATAATTTCAGTGCCATTTATTACACCGTCACCGTCACAATCTGCATTATTCCAAGTAATACCCTGAGCAACTGTAATACTTGCAGTTAACAGACTGCATGGGTCATTTGGACTAGTGCCATCGACAATTTCAGAGCCGTTAATTACACCATCTCCATCACAATCTGCAGCATTCCAAAGTCCGCCCTGAGTAAGTGTTATGCTCGCTGTAAGATAATCACATGGGTCATTAGGATCTGTTCCATCTGCTACCTCAGTACCATTTATTACACCATCACCATCACAATCGGCATTCAACCAAATAGTACCCAAATTGCCTGTAATACTGGTATCGATATAATCACAAGGGTCATTTGGATTGGTTCCATCAACTATTTCAGTACCGTTTATTACACCGTCACCGTCACAATCTGCAGTATTCCAAAGTCCTCCCTGAGTCAAGCTTATACTGGCAGTAACATAATTACAAGGATTATTGGGATCAGTACCGTCTGTAACCTCAACTGAATTTATTACACCGTCCCCATCGCAGTCAGCTGCATTCCAAAATCCACCCTGTGCAAGGGTAATATTTGCAACAACCAAATCACATGGACCACTTGGATCTGTTCCGTCTGCTGCCTCAGTACCATTTGTTACTCCGTCGCCATCACAATCCGCGATCGGATTGCTAAGACAAGGCAACACAGTGATCACTACAATTGCAGAATCGCATTGTGCAGGAAGTGGTGTACCGTTATCACAGACTACATAAGTAAAGGTATCAACACCAACAAATCCCGGATTCGGTGTATAAGTCACAACACCGGTTGTAGGATCAACAGTCACGGTACCGTTTGAAGGTCCATTGATAACTGTTAATGAACCCGGATTCAGCGTACTGTCGCTATCATTATCATTATTTAATACTGCAATCGCAACAGGAATTCCTACAAAAGTAGAAGTACTGTCATTCACTGCTATTGGTGCATCATTCACCGGAGTAACATTGATAATTACTACAGCCGAGTCACAGAGTGCAGGAAGCGGAGTTCCATTGTCACAGACTACATAAGTGAAGCTGTCAACACCGTTGAAGTTTGCATTCGGTGTATAAGTCACAACACC
>CAINVS010000250.1 GCA_903854205.1 uncultured Bacteroidota bacterium
TAATTTTATCATATATTTTTAATCTAAGATTTGAAAAATAAAGAATTAAAAGAATACTTAAAATTCACCAAGCATTTTTTGATTTAAGTTTTCAATATTCGGTAGACTTTTTAAATAACTCCTTTACCTTTGCACTATGCAATTCAAGGAAGTAATAGGACAGGAAAAACTCAAATACCATCTTATCGACACTTTTCGTGCCGGCAGGACAGCTCATGCTCAAATTTTTTTGGGAACAGAAGGAAGCGGACAACTGGCACTGGCACTGGCTTATGCACAATATCTGCTTTGTGAAAATCAGGGCGAAAATGATTCCTGCGGTCAGTGCAATGCCTGCAAAAAAGTACATAAATATATACATCCCGACCTGCATTTTTCCTATCCGACTATCGGTACCGGAAAGATCAGTACAGATTTTGTGAAGGATTGGCGGGAAATTCTGAACGAAACAGGTCCTTATTTGAGTGTCATGCAATGGCTGCAGAAAATGGGCGCTGAAAATCAGCAGGGGAATATTACCAAAAACGAATGTGTTGATATTGCCCGAAAATTCAGTTTTACCAAAGTGGAGGGACGTTTCAAAATAATGATTCTTTGGATGCCTGAGTTTTTGGAAAAAGAGGGCAATCGTCTGCTCAAACTCATAGAGGAGCCCGAACCCGAAACAGTATTTATTTTGGTGGCAGAACGTCAGGAAAAAATTCTGAATACCATTCTGTCTCGCTGTCAGCTCGTGAAACTTTCTCAGCCAAGTGATGAAGAAATTACCGCGCGCCTGCTGCGCGATCAAAATCTAAATGAAAATCAGGCCCGTCAGATTGCTTTTTTATCGGAAGGGAATTATACAAAAGCCGTGCAAATGGCCACTGACGGTACTGCCGACAGCGATCTCTCCACGCTTTTTGCCGATTGGCTGCGTGCCTGTTATCTGGGCCGTGAAAATATGGTACATTGGGTAGAGTATTTTAACAGCGGCAAGCACCCGACCGATGAAAAACTGAAACCCATCAGTATCGGCCGTAAAGAGCAGATTCTCTTTTTGCAATACGGACTCTTTTTTCTGCGGGAACTCACTCAGTTGAAACTGAATCCGCAGGGTCAGTCCCGCCTTTCTCAAGCAGAACAGAAAACAGCCATGGGGCTCATAAAACTGCTCTCCATCGCACAGATTGATAAAATAGTAAGCCTTTTTGACGATACGATCTATTTTGTAGAGCGCAATGCCAGCGGTAAAATCCTTTTTATGGATGCCTCCCTTCAGATACACAGACTCTTTAAACCATTGCCATGATCGGATTTTTCGATTATTTCGTACAGCTGCATGTCAATACCATAAACAGAATTGAAAGTCTGCAATTTTACGATGCAGATGAGCGCTACTCCATTCTTTTAAATTAAAAGAGCGGCCGAATGTCTTGCAGCGGGTTCCACTCAAGTATATCGCCTCTTTTTTGGGGATTACACAGGTGAGTCTGATCCGAATCCGTGCGAAAAAGCATTGATTCCGAAATCCCATCTTTAAAAAGGATCAATTTACAAATCCGGCCGACAGGGCAAAAAGTATAGGAATTTTCAGATTATGGCGAGATCCTAGCTATGCCGCCGGTGCCGTAATGACCGGTGTTATTGCCGATTTTAGGAATCTGGAATCAGCCATTTTCTTTATCGGTTTTCTAACATTTATATCTGCTTTTATCATTCTGTTCAGAATGCAAAGGATTGAAAAACATATTGGTTGATTCAATTTTATTAATAATAAAAAAAATAACAATATGGACTATTTTCCTTTGATTGAACTTAAAAAAAATTGAAAAATAACGAACCTGTTCTTATTATAGATCCCAGATGCACAGCATATTCCATTGGATGAACTTAAGGCAGCTGCAAATGATCTTAAAAAAAGATATGCTTTACATTACCGCCCGCTTCAAGGGCGGCCGCCGCTCCCAATCAGGTTATAAATTGTTAGCTGAATTGGGCTTTAATACAGGCTTTATATGCGGTGGAGCCTTAGGATGCTTCGACAATTGAATTAATATAAGTCCCGTTCTTTCCTTTTTTAACGACTATTTTGTAATTTTGTACATGTTTATCCATATTTTTGGGAATTATACACTGCGGTGATAGTGATTGACAACTCATTATAAAATAGGATTATGGTCAATTCGGGAAAAGTCAAAGAAGGAAAACTAAAATAAAGAGCATTAATCTGCTTTTTGTATTTGAATTCTAATCAGCATTTTTAAAATATCCCGCTTCTTTATATTTTTATCTTTTAACTTCAATTACCTTTATATATGGGATGTTCGAGCTGCGGATCGGGTGGATGTTCAACCTCTGGTTGTGGTAGCAGCGGTAGCTGCGCTTCCGGCGGATGCAACAGAATGAATACTTTCGACTGGCTGGTCAATATGGAATTGCCTGAGGCCGATGCGATTGATATTGTAGAAATTACGTTTAAAAACGGTGTGCGAAAAGAATTTTTCCGCAAACCAAGTTTTGTGGATGCAATTACGGGTGACATGGTTGCCGTAGAAAGTACAGGCGGCGGTTACGATATTGGACGGATTTCCCTCTCGGGAGAGCTTGTCCGCCTGCAGATGAAAAAACGCAGAGTGAAAGCCAATGCCATTTTGCCCAATATTTTACGAAAAGCCAATGAACGCGATATTGAACGTTTGCAGGAAGCCCGTGACTCTGAAAGAGAAACAATGATCAAGGCCCGTGCTATTTCAGGACAACTTGAGTTGGATATGAAAGTGGGCGAGGTAGAAATTCAGGGAGATAAACGTAAAGCAACTTTTTATTACACTGCAGAAGGTAGGGTTGACTTTAGAGAACTTATAAGGATTTATGCCCGTGAATTCAAAGTAAAAATTGAAATGCGTCAGATTGGAGCCCGTCAGGAATCTGCTATTATTGGAGGTTTGGGGCCCTGCGGACGTGAGTTATGCTGTTCTACCTGGCTAACCGATTTTAAATCAGTCTCAACAGGTGCAGCGCGTTATCAAAATTTAGCTATAAATCAATCCAAACTTTCAGGACAGTGCGGTCGTCTGAAATGCTGTCTCAATTTCGAGTTGAATACTTATTTGGATGCACTTCGTGAGTTTCCAAAGAATCCGGAAAATCTCGAAACCTTGAAAGGTTCAGCATTTTTATTAAAAACGGATATTTTTAAGAGAATTATGTTTTTTGCTTACCGTAAGGAATACGGTGCGCTTGATGTTTACCCTGTAGGGGTAGAGCGTGTAAAAGAAATTATGGCATTGAACCGCAAAGGCATAAAACCGGATGATTTGCTTACGGAAGCTATTGATAAAGGCGGACGCGGTAAAAAAGAAAGAGGCGGCGGTGATGAATTTATGGATGGTTCAGGTTCATTGGAATTGAGTCACCTTGAAGATAAAAAACGTCGCAATAATAAAAAGCGTCGCAACAACGGAAACGAAAACAGAGAGGGCGGACAAGAACCGAGAACTGAACAGCGAGGACCGAAACCGACACCTAAAACGGAGCAGAAAACTGAAGTTAAAAAAGAATTGAAAGTTGAAAATCCACAGGGTGAAGGCCAGCAAAAAGGGCAGGGTCCGGGCGGACAGCATGGTAATGGAAACCGAAATCGCAATAAAAACAGAAAACCGAATCCGAAAGGCGGTGAACAAAAGGAAGGTCCGCAGGGTGAGAAAAAAGAAGGTCCACAGGGAGGCGAGAAAAAAGAGTTGCCAAAAATAAATCCTGAAGGGAATAATAACGGCAACAAAGAAGGCGGTGAAGGTCAGCATAATCACAAAAAGCCCAGACAACACCATCATCACAATAAAAACCGCAAGTTTAATCCCAATAAAAAGGGAGATGGCGGACAAAATCCGAACAATGAAAAAAAGGATAACCAATAAAATGTTGCTATTTCTTGCCTTTTGTTCTTTAACTGCCTGTCAAAGTTATTACTATGACGAAACAAAAGAACTTAAGGCTGCTGTTTGGACCTATCAAAACCCAATTAACTTCGATTTTAAAATTGAAGATACTACTACTGTGTATAATATCTACCTGGAAGTAGAGCATAGTGCTGAGTTTCCAAATCAGAATATTTATGCAAAAGTGCATGTTCGTTTTCCTGATGGAAAGGACCGTCAACAGCAGGTTTCACTTGAATTGGCCGATGGGAGAGGAGAATGGTTGGGAAAATGTAGCGCTAAAACATGTACCAGACGATTGGCATTCATGCCCAATGCTGTATTCGATCAGGCAGGCGCTTACAGTATGAAATTTGAACAATATACCCGAAATGAATCTGTAGAGGGTATTAAAAGTCTTCGCCTTATCGTTGAAAAAGCGAAAATAGACAAGGAAGAAAAAAATACTAAGAAAGATTTAAAAAAGTAAAACGTGAAAAAGCAAATTTTAAAAGCATTACTGTTTGTTTCTACAACCCTGTTTTTTGTTGCATGTGAAACTGACAAACCCAAGGATAATGATAATAAACCTGTAAAAATAAAAGTGGATGCCCCAAAATTCAATTCCGACAACGCCTATAAATACATAGAGCAACAGTTGGCTTTTGGTCCTCGAGTGCCGGGTTCAAAAGGGCATGACAGTTGTGCCGCCTGGTTGGAAACTACCTTGAATTCTTTCGGGGCGACAGTGACCGTGCAGAAAGCTGAGGTAAGCGGCGGATCAAAAAAATACAATATCAAAAATATCATAGCTTCTTTTAATCCTTCTGCAGCACAGCGAATTTTACTTTGTGCGCATTGGGATACCCGTTCTATGGCTGATCAGGACAGTGAGAGAAAAAACGAACCGATTCCAGGAGCTGATGACGGTGGCA
Organism: uncultured Bacteroidota bacterium; assembly: GCA_903854205.1. Taxonomy (GTDB): domain Bacteria; phylum Bacteroidota; class Bacteroidia; order Chitinophagales; family Saprospiraceae; genus Saprospira. The sequence goes on from CAINVS010000250.1 coordinate 4,835, forward strand.
GCGGAGTTGCTGTACTGATGGAAATTGCCAGAACATTGGGCGAAACTAAGCTAAAAAATATTGGAGTAGATATTGTACTCTTCGATGCAGAAGATCAAGGTGACTCCGGAAACAACTTTAAACGCGAATCCTGGTGCCTTGGCGCACAATATTGGAGTAAAAATCCTCACATTCCCAACTATAAGGCTAATTTCGGCGTCTTATTGGATATGGTGGGCGCCCGCGGTGCCCGTTTTCCAAAAGAAGGGGTTTCTATGAAGCATGCATCCTTCTATGTGGATAAAATATGGAATACAGCAATGGAACAGGGATTTAGTGACTTTTTCCAAAACCGCGAGGAACGCCAGATTGTAGATGACCACCTTTTTGTCAATGAAATAAGAAAGATTCCTACAGTAGATATTATCCACCTTTCTCAGGATAGCCCTACCGGGTTCGGTTCACATTGGCATACACATAAAGATAACATCGACATCATCAGCAAAAGCAGCATTTTGGCAGTAGGTCAGACTCTATTACAGGTGCTTTTTGAAGAAGATGCTCCTGTGAAATAATTATTAGTTCTGAAAGATAAAAACAAAAATATAAACTTACCAATTTATTACCCATGCTGATTCCTAGCCTAATCCTAAAACAGCTTTACACCTTCAACAGTCTTAGTAATATTGATGGTGCTGTGAAATTCACTTTAAAAAATCGTTTGAGCGACGCTCAGATGACCGGACTGAAAAGTGTTCGAATCGGTGATCATCAGTTGTCTCCGGCTGCAATTACTATTGTTATGGGCGACGGCAAAACGGTAAGTCCAATTGACATCAGTGAGCAAAACCCTGTCAATTTTCCGGTAAAACACAGTCTTGATATGATTTGCGCCATGCCGCACCTTCTACCTGGGAAATACGAACTGGAAATTATTTTTGAAGCCTCACCTTTCGGTGAGTTGATACTGAAGGTGGAAGATGGTATTTCCAGCGACAGTAGCGAACGCCCATCTATTCCACGCGATAAAGTGGATGACTATTCTGCAGGCGCTATTAAAACTCGACAGCAGTTTATCAAAGATTTTACGGGCATGGAGCCAAAACACATCACTAATTTTTCTTTCGACCCGCATACTGTTCAGGGTAACTGTGAACATTTTGTTGGTGTTGCCCAAATTCCATTGGGTGTTGCAGGTCCTATTGTTATTAATGGTGAATATGCAAATGGTGAGTTTTTGGTGCCAATGGCAACGAGCGAAGGTACATTGGTAGCTTCCTATAACCGCGGAATCAAGGTATTAAATCTTAGCGGTGGTGCCAAATGCACTGTTCAACGCGATGCCATGCAGCGTGCTCCGGTTTTTGTTTTTGATGATGCTCGTGCCGCCCGCGATTTTGTCGATTGGGTAAAAATGAACTTTATCAAAATTGCTGAGGAGGCCGAATCTACTTCAAGTGTAGCACGTCTTCAATATATAGATCCTTATCTGTCCAATAAATTTGCTTTCCTTCGTTTCAATTATTCAACCGGCGATGCAGCGGGACAGAATATGGTGGGCCGTGCAACATTTGCCGCCTGCAGTTGGATTTTGGACCATTATAAAGAAAATCCGATTAGACATTTCTACCTCGAGTCGAATTTTGCAACGGATAAAAAAGCATCTCAGGTAAATATCATGCGTACCCGTGGAAAACGCGTAACGGCTGAAATAACATTGAAGAGAGATGTGCTTATTCAACACATGCGTGTCGCACCCGAGAATTTGGCTTATCACTATGGTATTGCTAATATCGGAGCATTTATGTCGGGAGCAAATAACAATGGTCTGCACTCGGCAAATGCCATTACAGCCATGTTTATTGCAACAGGACAGGATGTTGCCAATGTTGCAGAATCATCTGCCGGAATTGTTTACTGTGAAATAACCCCTGAAAAAGATCTTTATTTTTCAATTACGATTCCATCTTTGATCATAGCCACTTATGGTGGCGGTACCGGTTTGGCCACACAGAGAGAATGCCTTGAAATGCTCGACTGTTACGGGAAAGACAAGGTAATGAAACTGGCCGAGATTATTGCAGGAGTTGTATTGGCAGGAGAGATATCCCTGGCTTCGGCTATTTCTTCTTCCGACTGGGTTTCCAGCCATGAACAATATGGCAGGAACAGGTAACCTTAAAGATGAGCGTATAAAATCCTTCTCGGATTTAGTATCGAATAAAAAAGTAAGATAAATGGTATGTTTTTTGTAAACACTAATTTTGTCTTTTTTATATTTGCACAATCAATTTACATTACGACTTGAAATATATTTTATCATTCATTCATTTATTTAAATTTTTATTATGAAAAATCTTATTAAAGCTCTTTCTTTTGCTGCTATTGTAGGTTTCTTTGCTACTGCCTGTAATTCTGACCCATGTAAAGACGTAGTATGCGGTGATCATGGCACTTGTACTGAAGGTGTTTGCGATTGCGAAACCGGTTATGAAAAAGACACTGCTGATCTTTGCAATACTTTGATGCGTGCAAAATTTGTTGGCAGTTTCCAAGCTGCAGAATCTTGTGATACATTAAATTACAACTATCAAGTTGCTATTGCTGCCAACGGTACTTCTATCACAAAATTCAATATTGCTGACCTTTATCTTACAGGTACTACAATGATCTGCGATGTTAACACAGTAAACGGTACTGAGTTCACAATTCCTTCTCAGACTATCTCTACAGGTCTTACTTGTTCAGGTAGCGGTTCAATCAACTCTACTACACGCGTTATCACTGTTAGCTATACAGTAAGCGACGGTACTACCCCACAAAGCTGTTCTGCTGTTTTGTCCCCACTATAGGACATAATTCAGTAAAGAAGTATAACTTACACAAAAGCCATCCTCCGTTCGGGGATGGCTTTTTCTATATTTATAAATTAAAATCGTAATGACTTGCAAAGATAAAACATTTTGACCTTTGTTAGACATGGAAACTGTTGAATCAATGCCATGAATTTGTTGCTTTCTGACTAGTTGAGTTGATTACTTCAATTATTTTTATCGAAGTAAAAGATAATAAAACTCACTAACTTTTCGCTGAATTTTATGCCGAGCTGTGAGCACCAAAAAGAAAGAGAGGAAACAAGTTCTGGTTTTACCCATGCTGTTTCCTCTCTTTTGGTTGCTTTATAAAGAAGTGTCTCAGATAAACTGAAGACTACTATTTTACGCTTACCCTAACGGCGTTCAAGCCTTTTTTGCCTTCTTCTTCTTCGTAAACAACTTTGTCACCTTCATGGATATCTTCTTTAATACCAGAAACGTGTACAAAAATGTCTTTACCTCCATCGGATGGTGTAATAAAACCAAATCCTTTCTCTCCATTGAAAAATTTAACGGTACCTTCTTTCATAATCTTAAAATTGTAATAAAAATTGTAAATGAAGCTGTTCTATAAGCACAACAGCTAGTTGATAGTACAAATATAGGGATAATAAAGTGTTATTTATATTTTTTTGATAAAAAATTAGAAAAATTGTACTTGTAAATACAAAAAACCAATTTACGATTGTAGTTCTGCATGCTTTTTTCTTATTCTGTGGGTATTGCCCAATGCCAATAAAAAAAGTCTTTCGACCTTTAAGGTGAAAGACTTTTAATAGTTATTTGTTAAAGAGAAATTCTTATTTCTCAGAAACTTTAGCAGCAGAAGCCTGTGCAGCTTTAGATTTGCAGCAAGAGCTAGAAGTTGTGGCAGATTTGTCGCAAGAAGCAGCTGTTTTAGTGCAAGCTTTTGGAGCTTCGTTGCTTACAGTTTTAGCTTCAGCAGATGCAGATTTGCTGCAAGTTTTAGTATCGTTGCTAACAGTTTTAGCGTCAGCAGATGCAGCAGCTGTTTTAGATTTGCAGCATGTACTTGAAGCTTCTTTATTGCAAGCGGCAGTAGATTTAGTACAAGTTTTAGTTGTTGCAGAAGCTTCTTTCGCAGCAGCATTAGGACACTGTGCATAAGTCATGCCTGCAAACAACATCATTGCGAAAAACATAATAAATTGTTTCATAGCTGTTGATTTTTTAAACGTTTAAAAATTTTATAGAGATTATAATCTTCCAAGACTTAAGTACCTGACATCATTCAAATACCAAATACTATACAAATATCAATTAATATTGGCAAATTAAATTAAGTTGTTTGCAAATTAATTAAACATTAACATATTTAAAAAGTTTATTGCTGATCCAATATTGCCAAAACAGTTTGATTGCCAGAGGTTATATCGCCAATTTTAACCTGAATTTTTGCATCGGTCGGCACAAAAACATCCACTCTTGATCCGAAGCGAATAAAGCCCAATTCACCCCCCTGATCGGCATTTTGCCCTTCTTTGGCATAACAGATGATTCTTCTTGCCAAAAATCCTGCCACCTGTCTGACCAATATTTTTTTTCCGTTATTCAATTCATAAACCACGGTTGTTCTTTCGTTGTCAGTAGATGCTTTCGGATTCCAGGCCATTAGAAATTTACCTGGATGATAACGGTAATAAATCATTTTTCCGCTCACCGGATGTCTGTTTACGTGCACATTCAAGGGCGACATGAATACTGAAATCTGGATGTATTTCTGACCCAAAATTTCCGTTTCCGTTGTTTCTTCAATCACCACTACCTTGCCATCAGCGGGGGCATAAACTATATTGTCATTAATAACAGGAACAGGACGCGCAGGGTTGCGAAAAAACTGTAAAATAATTATCCAGAAAAATGCCCATACAGACATCAGCACAATTTTTAGCCAAAGCAACTCCGGTATAAGGAACAAAGTAGCTGCGGAAAGCCCAATAAAAAGGGCAGTCCCTATGAGTATGATTTTATAACCTTCTTTGTGAAACATAAGGAAGAGGAAAGATAAAAGATAGAAGAAAAAAGGAGTCAGGAACTAGGACTAGGAGCCAGTCAACAGGCTATTTACACAACAAACAACTTATAACGCACAACAAAGAACTTTTACACCAACTCAGACATCACAACCAGTTCGTCTTCAATATAATCAATATTTGAAAGTACTACTTTTGCAATGCTATTAATCAGTTTTTCGTTAAAATTAACGGCAACTTTTACGTAGTTATCTGTAAAACCAAACATTTTACCTTCCAAATTTTTTGCTTCGAAAAGCACCGAACGGATTGAACCTAAATGATTTTCGTAGAACTTACGGCGTTTTTTCTCGGAAAGTATGCGCAGCATTTCATTTCTGTCCCTACGGATATTCACCGGAACTACGTCGCTCATCTCGGCAGCAGGTGTATTAGCCCTTTCTGAATAGGTAAAAACATGCAGATAGGAAATGTCCAGATTGTTTATAAAACGGTAGGTTTCCAAAAAATCTTCTTCCGTTTCACCGGGAAATCCTACAATTACATCTACGCCAATGCAGGCATGCGGCATCTGCTCTCTAATCCAGGCAACTCGTTCTGCATAAAGTTCACGCTTGTATCGGCGGCGCATTTCACGCAATTGCTTGTTGTTACCCGATTGTAAAGGGACGTGAAAATGCGGCACAAAGCGCTTGGACTTTGCCACGAATTCTATAATTTCTTCCGTGAGCAGATTGGGCTCTATAGAGGAAATCCGGAAACGGTCGATACCCTCCGTTTTGTCCAGTTCTCTGATCAGGTCAATAAAAAGGGCTTCTTTCTTGGGTTTTTCGCCTTCAATTACTTCAGTGCCGTTGCCAAAATCGCCGATGTTAACGCCGGTTAGGACAATTTCCTTTACACCCATGCCGGAAATTTCGCAGGCATTCTCCAAAATACTCTCTACAGTATTGCTGCGACTGCTGCCTCGAGCTTGAGGAATTGTACAAAAGGTACATTTATAATCACATCCGTCCTGTACTTTCAGGAAGGAACGGGTGCGGTCACCAAAAGAAAAAGCATTCACAAAGCTGCTCGCTTCCTTCACGTCGCCGGCATAGACCATCCCTTTTTCGGGTGCCTTAGTAAGTTCATTGATATATTCCAGAATACGAAATTTTTCGGAAGCGCCCAGAACAAGGTCAACGCCTGGAATATCCGCAATTTCCTGTGGTTTCAACTGTGCATAACAGCCGATAACAACAACGTAGGCATGCGGAGCATGACGCAACGCACTGCGCACTATTTTGCGGCATTTGCGGTCGGCAAAGTCGGTGACCGAACAGGTATTAATAACATAAACATCTGCACCGGCGTCAAATTCCACTTCCGAGTAGCCTGCCTCTTCAAAAAGACGGCCAATACTGGAGGTTTCAGAAAAATTGAGTTTGCAGCCTAATGTGTAAAAGGCTACGCTTCTTGGTGTTGCCACTTATATTGTTTGATAATTTGAGAATTGAAATGAAGGCAGACGATAAAATTTATTATTATTATTATTTATTCGA
>CAINVS010000251.1 GCA_903854205.1 uncultured Bacteroidota bacterium
ATAATATTTTTCTAGAAGGTAAATTTTTCTTTCTGTCCCGTCCGCGCCGTTTTGGTAAATCCATGATGCTTTCTACCCTGAAATATCTGTATCAGGGCAAAAGGGAACTGTTTCAGGGGCTTTGGATTGAGGATAAATGGGATTGGGATAACATCAATCCTGTAATTTATATTGATGTAAATGATGCTGTAACCAAGGGTGGGGCTAATCTTGCGGATAGTCTTATGATAATTATTGCAAGGCAGGCAGAATTGAATAACGTGGAATTAACAGCAAGAGACCCCGGCAATGCTTTTAGGGAGTTAATTGAAAAACTTGGCGAAAGAGAGAAAGTTGTTATTTTGATTGATGAATACGATAAACCCATAACGGATTATATAGAACAGCCAAAAATTTCAGAGGAACATGTAGGTATTTTAAAGTCTTTTTACGGTGCTTTAAAATCAAAAGACCATTATATATATAAAGCGATTATCACAGGAGTTTCAAAGTATGGAAAGGTATCAATTTTTTCAGAATTGAATAATCTGACCGACCTCACTATTTCATACAACAGCAATATGATCTGCGGATATACTCAAGCTGATCTTGAGTTTTATTTCCGTGACTATTTTCAACGCTTAAAGAATGTTTATCAGCTTACGGAAGCGGAATTGTTGTATTGGATTAAAACCTGGTACAACGGTTACAGTTGGAACGGGGATCCGGACGAAACCCTATATAATCCATTTTCTATCCTGAAACTTTTTTATCATCAGCGTTTCGAGAATTTCTGGTTTGAAACGGGTACGCCAACTTTTCTGACAAAACTGATGGCCCGCGACAAAATCAGTCCGGAGAAACTTGAACAACTTACCACCTTCGAGACTGTATTTTCAAGTTCGGACCTTTACAACCTCGATGTGCTTTCTTTATTGGTACAGACCGGATATCTCACTATTAAGAAAATTATACTCAATCCGGCACAGACACGATTTATACTGTCTTATCCCAACAAGGAAGTGAGATTATCATTTACTAATTTTTTGTTGGCGGAATACATGCATGTAACCCCAACAAGCGTGGGTACCGATATAGTCATTGACCTTCAGAATGCACTTAATGAAAAAAATTGGCCGGCATTTTTTGAAAAAATCAATCAGGTCTTTGCCACTGTCCCTTATTCCATTTTCAACAGCAATGAAGCTTATTATCACTCCTTGGTACATGTGCTGCTCACACTTACCGGAAATCTTGTTTTATCTGAAGTGCTGACAAACAAAGGTCGTATTGATACAGTATTGGAAACTGAGAGTTTTGTGGTGATTTTTGAATTTAAAATGGACGGCAATGCAGATCAGGCACTCAAACAAATACACGAAAAGGGATACGGAGAAAGATATTCAAAATTCGGTAAGGATCTGTTTTTAATCGGCGTGAATTTCGACAGTGGAGAAAGAAAAATTGTGGATTGGATGTTGGGTTGAAAGGTGAATTTGGTGGCATAAGGAGTGGGAGTATGTGTATCTTGCCTATGTTCAATTAATTCCAATGATGGCTTTTAAAAAATTCTGTCTGAAAGTTTTCTAAAAAAGCTAACTTTGTAAAAACACATCGTAGTATGAATGCATTGCCCATAGGAATACAGGATTTCGAAAAACTCAGAACAGGGAATTATCTCTATGCAGATAAAACCGAATATTATTTTAATATTTTTGAAAAGGGTACTTTTTTCTTCCTTTCAAGACCCCGCCGCTTTGGCAAATCCTTGCTTCTTTCCACGCTGAAATTCCTTTATCAGGGTCGAAAAGACCTCTTTAAAGGGCTTTGGATTGAAGATAAATGGGACTGGGAAATAGTTTATCCAATAATCAGTATCGACCTTAGCGAAGTGAATACCCGAAAAGGAACCCTCGAAAATGGTCTGATGATTCAAGTTCGGGAACATGCTCAATTTTATGGATTGGAGCTCAAAGGAACAGATGCTGCATCCTGCTTTAGGGAACTCATTCAACTTCTCGGTGTCGGCGAACAGAAATGCGTTGTGCTTATAGATGAGTATGACAAACCTATTACCGACTATATCAGTGAAGAAAATATTGCCCTACAACATGTGAAAGAATTAAAATCCTTTTACGGCATTTTAAAGGGTTCCGATCATTATTTGCATAAGGTGTTGGTTACAGGTGTATCCAAATATGGGAAAGTATCTATTTTTTCAGATTTGAATAACCTGAACGACATCAGTATGAAGGCTGAAACTGCCAAAATCTGCGGCTATACACAGGAGGAATTGGAGCATTATTTTGGGGATTATATTAAAAAAGGGGTTGAAAAATTTAAGATAAGTATTGCCGAGTTATTAACTTCCATCAAACGATGGTACAATGGTTATACTTTTGATGACGAACTCAGTGCCGGCCTCTACAATCCCTTTTCAATACTAAATTTTTTCGATAAGTACCAATTCAAAAACTATTGGTTCGAAACAGGTACACCTACTTTTCTCACAGAACTTATCTCGAAAGAAAAGATAGACCCCGTACGTTTGGAATACCTAAAAGCTACTGATATAATTTTCACTTCAGCCGATATTGAGCACATCGATGGCCTTTCATTGCTTTATCAGACGGGGTATCTGACAATCAAAGATATTAGCGGGCATTATGAAAACCGCCGCTATGTTCTGGCATTCCCAAATCATGAGGTACGCATTTCCTTTATGACCTATCTTTTGGCTGAATATGCGCAGGAATCACCCACCCTGTTGAGTGCAGATGTTATAGTAAAAATTCAGGATGCCCTATGGCAAAAGGATTGGCAGGCTTTTATTGATGTACTGAATTATGTATTTTCTACCGTTCCCTACCAAATTTTTAATTCCAATGAAGCCTATTATCATGCTTTGGTACATGTAACACTGACACTTACCGGAAATCTTGTTTTATCTGAAGTGCTGACAAACAAAGGTCGTATTGATACAGTATTGGAAACTGAGAGTTTTGTGGTGATTTTTGAATTTAAAATGGACGGAAATGCAGAAACTGCATTGAAACAGATCTACAGCAAGGGTTATAACGAACGTTATGCAAAATCCGGTAAGGATCTGTTTTTAATTGGCGTGAATTTCGACAGCAGTGAAAGGAAGATTGTAGATTGGATGGTTGGGTAATAATGGCAGTTAAGAAATCGATGATTATTGATATTTTTGCTTATTTGGTATAACAGCCCTTATACCTCCTCTCGGATCTTCTACATCGCCTTCATATCTGGGAATTAGGTGTATGTGAACATGATCAACAGTTTGGCCTGCATTTACTCCAACATTAAAGCCTACATTAAAACCATCTGGATTAAAACGCTTTTCTAAAAGCTTTTTTACTTGATTTAACATAAAAATACAAGCTGATTGCTCTCTAAAAGTTAATTCAAAATAATCCGAACAATGTTTTTTAGGTATTATTAGCGCATGTCCGTTATTTACAGGAAATTTATCATATATGGCATAAGCAGTTGCAGATTCAACTATTAATTCCCTTTCAGAATCCGGACTACAAAATGGACAATCAGAATTAATATCTGTAAACAACTGATTATAATGCCTATATTCATAAATTTCACAACTCTCATTTCGAAAAATTGATTTTGAATTTAAAATGACATTACATTGGTAAGTTTTCTTTTGATGAAACTTGTGTGTTCTGTAACCCTCAAATTGCAGGTCCCTTCTTACCGCAAAAAATACTTTTCCGGTAGGTTTTATTAATTGGGAAAGCTCCATTAACACAATGGCCTGCTCTTCCGGAAGCAAGACATTTAATACATAAAAACAGATTATGGTATCAAATCTTTTTTGTGGGTAATTTGGGAAATAATGTTTATCGTATCCTATAATATCTATTCCTTTTTCTTTAAGTAAGTCAACATCTTTTCCAAATCCGCAACCAAAATCTAAAACCTCTCCATTAAGCAAATTTTTATTAAATAAGAGCTTAGCCGGAAAGGAAAGTGATTCCCTTTCTTTTGCCGTTAAATGGCTAAATAAATTTAATTTTAAATTTTCCATTCGTAATACCCACGATTCGAAATTAAATAATTACAACTGTTTTGGAGTTGCTTGATTCCTGTTTCTTTCCAAGTTTCGAATGAATTATTCCCCAATAGGGCCACCTGGATTTCTTTTCTAAATCTATTTGATTGACTTTCATTAAGAATTTCCCAATATTCTATAATTTGATCTTTTCTTTTTTCAATCAATTCCGGTGAAGGAATTTTAGCTCTTTTTTGATTATTAGTAGTTGGTGTAGACGGCAGTAAATTCCACAGATCGTTGTTCTTCCAAATAGAAAATGGAATGATATGGTCTATCTCGTATTTAGAAATTTTATTTCCTGTCCAAACACAGTATACTTCCCCTTCTTTCTGTAAAATTTCTTTGTATATGCTTTCTGATTTTTCAACTTCCCTTTTTGTAATTGGGCTTTTCAAAACTTCTCCAATTACATATTCTATTGGAAGATTAATACCTGAAGCATTCACAGAAAATTCAGCCCATTTAAAAAGAATGGAATCCTGTCCACTAATAAAACTTCCTAAGATTTTAAATGCATCAAAGTATTCTCTTGGTATTGAAAAAATACCAAAATTCTGTATTAAGAACCCAAAATCAATCTCGTTGCCTGTTTTCTTTGCCGTTTTATTTTCAAAATTAAAAATAGAATAGTATTGATTATTTACTGACCAACCAATATATTTCATTGGCATAAGTGTAATTGTTTCTCTGAGTTTTTTTGCCAACACAAAGAAATCATCCTGTATGTATTTGGGGATACCTTTATTTCTCAAATCATTATAAAAGGCAGAAAACCCTCCATTTCCTTTGTAGGCAGAAATTATATTGGCAAAAGAAAGGTTGAAAGCTAAATTATTTTTACCATTAATTTGTGGTATTGCAATTTGAGATTCCAAAATTGGGTAATAATACAACAACCATTTTTCAATCATTAATCCAGTTGGAAAAACCACTCTGTCTCCTTCAAAATAGATATATGGTGAATTATCCTGAATTATATCGATTACCCCTCTCAAAAGCGCAAACTTATAAGTGGTTGTTTTACTGTCTCTCTCAATAATTTTACTGATATTATAAAAGATTTCATTATTCATATAGACCTGCATTCGCTGATTTTAAATTGAGCGGAAAACAAATATAACATTCCCCTTCCACAATTGCAAGTCAATTTCACTATACGTAAAAACAGCCTCCCAAACAAAAAGGACCGCCTCATCGACAGTCCTTAATTATATCTACAGTTTACACCAACTTCAAATACCTTTCTTCCAGAATATTCCGATGATGCAGTTCATGCCCCACGTTAATATATGCAAGGGCTCTCACTGAAAAAATCGAAGCATTGGCCCGGCCGGTCCGTTTAGACTCTTCATCATTGAAACGGCTAAAAAGTCGGACGGTATTCTCTCTGAGGATTTCCCAGTCTTCCACAAAGGTACTCAGCGGAAACCGTTCCGTTTCTTCCAGAACTGAAACATAATCGTCCTGTTCAAAACCGGGCAATTCCGTTTTATCCTTGCGGGCAAATCGCAAAGCCCGATAATTCATAATACGTTCAGAATCAATCATATGCTGTAGCAGTTCTTTGATTGTCCACTTGCCTTCTGCATAGCGAAAATTGCCCATAGAAGGGGAAATCTGCTGCAGGATTGCCTGCGTTTTCTGATGTTCACTGCGCATCAGCTCTATAATGTCCCCTTCTGGGACAAGACTGATGTAGTATCCGTAAAAGGTTGCGTATTCATTTACAAGGGGACGTTCCATGGATTAGATTATTATTATTTAAGAAAAAAAGATTCAAAAACAGGATTCAATTCAAAACAATTCAACTCTTTTTTCCTTTAGGATGTGCTTTCTCATATACCTTTTTCAGATTCTCGATGGAGGTATGCGTGTACACCTGTGTGGAAGCCAGGCTGCTATGACCCAATAAATCCTTGATGGCATTTAACTCCGCTCCGTTATTGGAGAGGTGTGTGGCAAAGCTGTGGCGCAGTACGTGCGGACTTCTTTTTTTTGCTGTGGTTACGGTAGATAGGTACTGTCTGACTTTATTGTAGACAAACTTTGGATAAATCTCTTCTCCCCTATCTGTCAGAATCAGCGAATTGAGCTCAAGTTCTGGAAAAAGCTCCTTCAGCATTGCCTTATATTCATCCAATGTTTTTTCAATATGTGGCAGTATCGGCACAATTCTCATTTTACCACCCTTTCCAAAAATTCGGAAACAGTGGTTTGATCGGTCAATATCGCTCCATTTCATACCTATAAGTTCGCTGCGGCGCATGCCTGTTGTGTAGAGCAGATCCAACATGAGATAATCCCTCATTCCCTCAAAACCTTCCGGAAAAGTAATGCGTTCAAAAAGCTGTTCAATTTTCTTTTCTTCCACAAAAACAGGAAGCCTTTCCCCTTTTTTGGGCAAAATAACCCCTGTGAGCGGATTGTGGGCAATATGTCCCCGCTGCCTCAGATATTTATAAAACGATTTCAATGAAGAGGCCTTTCGGTGAATACTCGAGGCAGTGATTTTTGCCTGTAGCAAGGAAACAACCCAGGAGCGGATATGCATAGTCTGTACCTTCAAGAGATCATCCAACTCATACTGTAGCTGCAAATAACCAACAAACTGCTCCAAATCAGTCTTATATGACAGGCAGGTATGCGGAGAATAGCGCTTTTCGTACTGAAGATGGTTGATAAATTGTGTTAACATATGGAATACAGATTTCGGCTTTTAGGCGAATTATATTTCTTCCAAAAACTCCATAAATTCACTGAAATCTTCCAAAACAACAACATTATCGGGCAATTGAAGTGCCCTTACAAGGGAACGTACTGTTGAAAGTATCTGCAGATTAGGATGATTTAGACTCAGTCTATTTAAAAAATCCTGTGGATTGTTTTTTGGATTATAATCGGAAAGTGTTGTAAAAAGGCAATTCGGTTCAAAAATTGGAATTGCGACATTTAAGTCATTCAATGAAATTCCTTTTCCCAGATACATTGTTCTGCAGCCTTTTGCCCTCAAAAGATAGTGGATCAGCGAGAGCAGTACCTCCTGATCGTCAACCTGCGGGTCAAAGAGCAATACTTTGGGTTTCAAGGCCGACGCTTTTGAATCCGGCAAGGCTAACTTATCCGTATGAACTGCAATTTTCTGTTTGATCAAATTATTGATAAAATGCTCATGAACAGTACCTATAGATCCTGTAAGCCATAGTAAACTCAATTTTTCCAAAAAAGGTATGATGATACCTACTACCGTTTCTTCAAAACCATCTTTTTCAATCGAACCGCCGATTATCTGTTCAAATTTCTCTTCGCTCAATTCTATCATTGCCATTGTCAATGATTGCAACTGATTAGTATTCTCCATACTGTCCTGAGAGATGGAACTTACCTTTCGGCTGATTTCCTCCCTCGACATTTTCGAAATTTTAGATATACGATGTCCGTTCCGATTCAGGAAAGCAACATTGAGCAGGTACTGCAGATCCTCATCGGTATAATACCTGATATTGGTTGCCGTACGTTTAGGTTCAATGATATGGTAGCGCTGTTCCCAAATCCGAATAGTATGAGCTTTAATTCCCGACAGTTTTTCTAAATCGCGTATAGAGTAATTTGCCAAAATATTGTTTTTTAGCAATATGTATTTAATTGAAAAATAATATTCTGTGTCTGTAATCCAATTATATGAAACAATGGAGCACAAAGATAGTTTAGATTAGATAAATAAAATGGCGAACTAAGCAATTTTGTTCAATATTATAGCCTATTTACTTTAAATAAAAGCATTTAAACTCCTCTAAGAAATTTAAATGCTTTTGTAAAGACTTATAATATAGTCTAATTTACCTTTTGCTAAAGCTTAGCATCTGCCCGGATGGGTCCAAATCTACCAGAATTGTATCTTCGGGCTGGAACTTGCCGGCCAATAGTGCCTTTGACAATTCGTTGACCAATTCGCGCTGCAATACCCTTTTCATCGGACGTGCACCAAATGCAGGTTCATAACCCAAATCTGCGAGATAGTCAATTGCTTTCTGTGAGATTTCCATCTGATAACCCTGATCGTTAACGCGTTTTGTCACGCTTTTTACCAAAAGCATCAGAATTTGTCTGATCTCTGCTTTGTTCAGCATCGTGAACATAACGGTATCATCAATACGGTTGAGAAACTCGGGACGAACATGTTTTTTCAGTTCTTCCAAAACCTCCAATTTTGTTGTTTCAATGATAGAAAGGCGTTTTGAAGCATCCACATCATCCAAACCATCAAAATTTTCAGAGATGATATTTGCGCCCATATTCGTGGTCATAATGATAATCGTGTTCTTGAAATCGGCCACACGACCTTTATTATCAGTCAAACGACCGTCATCCAAAACCTGCAACAGTACATTGAAAGTATCGGGGTGAGCTTTTTCAATCTCATCCAATAACACAATAGAATAAGGCTTTTGACGAACGGCATTGGTTAGCTGACCGCCTTCTTCATATCCCACATAGCCGGGAGGTGGTCCAATCAGTCGGGAAACGGACTGTTTCTCCATATATTCCGACATATCGAAACGGGTCATTGCACTCTCATCGTTAAACAGAAATTCTGCCAATGCTTTTGCCAATTCTGTTTTACCTACACCGGTGGTTCCCATAAAAAGGAAAGAGCCTATCGGTTTTTTCGCATCCTGCAAACCTGCACGGCTGCGGCGTACGGCATCGGAAACAGCTTCTACAGCGTCTCTCTGACCGATAATGCGTTTACCGATTTCTTCCTCCATGCGGAGCAGTTTCTCCCGCTCACTTTCCAACATTCGGTTTACCGGAATGCCCGTCCATCGTGCAACAACTTCAGCAATGTCATTACCGTCCACTTCACCGTCAGTCAGACGTTTGTCGGGAGATAATTTTGCCAGTTGTTTTTGGGCATTATCCAAAATATTTTCCTGCTCTTTAATTTTCCCGTATTCCAATTCTGCTACTTTCGCATAATCACTTATACGGCGGGCTTCATCGGCCAAAATACGGTATTCTTCAATCTTTGACTTGCAGGACTGAATGATATTAATGAGTTCTTTTTCAGCCTGCCATGCAGCTTTGAGCTCATTGAGCTGTTCCGACATATTGGCAATCTGCTCATTGATGAGCGTCAGACGTTTCTGATCGCCATCGCGTTTTACTGCTTCGCGCTCAATTTCCAGCTGACGGACTTTTCTATCCAGTTCATCCAGCTTTTCGGGCATGGAATTCAGTTCGAGACGGAGTTTTGCAGCAGCTTCGTCCATGAGGTCGATAGCCTTATCGGGCAAAGAACGGTCACTGATATAACGTTTCGACAATTCGGCAGCGGCAATCAATGCCTCGTCGAGGATGCGAACCTGATGATGATTTTCGTAACGTTCGCGCAAACCGCGGAGGATGGCAATAGTCTCTTCTACTGACGGCTCTTCGATCGTCACTTTTTGGAAGCGGCGCTCCAAGGCCTTGTCAGACTCAAAATATTTCTGGTATTCGTCCAATGTAGTAGCACCCACAGCACGCAGTTCACCACGGGCCAAAGCCGGTTTCAGAATATTGGCCGCATCCATAGATCCGCCTCCGCCACCTGCACCTACAAGGGTGTGTATTTCATCAATAAAAAGAATAACATTGTCGGAAGTTGTCACTTCTTTTACTACCGCTTTCAGTCGCTCTTCAAACTCTCCTTTGTACTTTGCACCGGCAACCAGTGAAGCGAGGTCCAGCGCAAAAACGGTTTTATCTTTAAGATTCTCCGGAACATCGTTATTTACGATACGCCAAGCCAAACCTTCTACAATTGCTGTTTTTCCTACGCCGGGTTCACCAATTAAGATTGGATTGTTCTTTTTGCGGCGGGAAAGAATATGCAGTACGCGACGAATTTCCTCACCACGTCCGATTACACGGTCCAATTTTCCCAAACGGGCCTGTTCATTAAGGTTTACAGCATATTTATTAAGGGCATTGAACTCATTTTCAGCGCTTTCCGTTTTTACTGTGCGACCTTTGCGCAGTTCCTTGATGGCTGCACCCAAATCCTTTTCATTTACACCCAAGGAACGAAGCAGTCTTGCACTTTTGTCATCAACAGAAAAAATTCCCGCAAGAATAATATCTACAGCGACAAACTCGTCACCGAAATCCTTGGCCAAATTTTGAGCATTCTGAATTACCAGACTTGCTTCTTTGGAAAGATGAGAACCGGAAGATCCTGCCCCAAAAACTTTCGGGTATGAATCCATGATCACATCCAACTTATTGCCGAGATCCACTGTGTTGACACCCAATTTTTTAAGGAGATAACCAACAACACTTTCGTCAACTTCTAGCATCCCTTTGAGGAGGTGAGCCACCTGTACATCCTGCTGCTGACGGGCGCGGACATATTCCTGTGCTTTTAGTACGGCCTGACGGGCCTTTTCCGTAAACTTATCGAACATATGATTAATTTGAAGATTTGAAGATTCCCTTTATAGGAACATCAGATGTAGCTGACTGCTTATGACTTTCTGCTCTCAAAATACAGACCAAGCAAACACTCAAGGCAAAATAAGGCAAAATGGCAGTTTTTCAAAGCTTTGAGCTGACAATTTTGGTAAAATATATAAAAATATGACAGACGTAGAACCTATGTTTAATATGAGGCCTTATTTTCAGCATTACTGTCGGGCCGAAATAAATCTAAAGAGATTAATTGAAAGTGAATAAAATCTACCTTCTGCTGTTAATTTTTTCATAAAGTAAGCTAAATGCAATAAAGGTCACTTTTTTAACTGTACAATTATTTTACCTTTACACAATTGAAAAAGTGTCTCATTTTAGTCACTCACTACTTTTCTACTTTACTATGATGCGTTATAAAAACATCTGTTTGGGCCTTCTGTTAGTGCTGTACACCATAATATTGGTGCACAACCTGACCCCCCACAGACATGGCGCAAATCATATAGACAACAGATCGGGTGAATCTTTGGTTGAGTGGTTTCACTTACTTTTTGGAAACGGACATCAAAATGATGTACAGGATGAGGACCACCTGACCAAATTCAGACTACATGAGGATAATGAATTAGAAATCAACAGCATCTATTTTTTAGATGAAAACTTAGTTTTTATTATCCCGGCTTTTTCCCATCTGGTATTAATTTTTAAGCCAAGCTATTTGGCTACCATGAACGACATTTCTTATCTGTCGTTTCTCGTTAAATGTCACAGCAGCAATTTCGGAAGCCCATCCACAGGGCGCGCGCCTCCTGTCTTTAGATTATCATAAATCTGATTTTTTTTCAGATTAGAATGTAATTGATGCCTTTACTAGTGAAAATATCTAAAGACACCTAAAGTAATAAAAAGCAATACTTTTTATTCTTTGCATACCATTTTCAGCATGTTAGATCATATTATCCGCTTTTCCATCCGGAACAAGCTGATTGTTGGACTTTTTATAGTAGGATTGCTCGCAGTGGGAACTTATTCCCTAATGAACCTGCCAATAGATGCCGTACCCGACATTACCAACAATCAGGTGCAAATTATTACCTCAGCGCCCTCTCAGTCAGCGCAGGATATTGAACGCCTTGTTACTTTTCCCATAGAACAGACTATGGCTACAATTCCGGGCATCAGCGAGCTACGCTCCTTTTCACGCTTTGGATTGTCCGTTGTTACCATTGTGTTCAAAGAACATGTCGATGTTTATTGGGCCCGACAACAGGTAAATGAACGTTTGGTTCAAGCTCAAAACCTTATCCCTCCGGGAATCGGAAGTCCCGAAATGTCACCGGTTTCAACCGGTTTGGGCGAAATTTATCAGTATGTTATCCACCCCAAAAAGGGCTATGAAGACAAGTATAACGCCATGGAACTGCGTACTATACAGGATTGGCTCGTTCGCCGTCAACTCCTTGGCGTAGAGGGAGTAGCCGACATCAGTAGTTTTGGCGGCTTATTGAAACAGTATGAAATTGCCCTGCATCCTGATAAACTGCGCAGCCTCGGCGTCGGCATTGAAGAAATTTTTGCTGCTTTAGAGAAAAACAATCAAAATACAGGAGGTGCATATATCGAAAAAAATGCCAGTGCCTATTTTATTCGTTCCGAAGGACTTATCAGCAGCAATGCCGACATTGAAAACATTGTCATCAAACTGAATTCGAGCAAACTGCCTGTACTCATAAGAGACGTAGCTGAAATCAGGACCGGTCATGCCATCCGTTATGGTGCAATGACCCGCAACGATAAGGGAGAAGTTGTCGGTGCAATTGTTCTTATGCTTAAAGGGGCCAATTCTTCGCATGTAATTGAAAATGTTAAAGCCCGCATTGAACAGATTAGAAAAACCCTGCCCGAAGGTGTTGAAATAGAAGCATTTTTGGACCGGACAAAATTGGTCAACAAAACCATCAAGACAGTAAGCACAAACTTGGAAGAAGGTGCACTCATCGTAATTTTGGTTTTGGTACTGCTTTTAGGAAATCTGCGTGCGGGTCTTATTGTAGCTTCAGTGATTCCCTTGGCCATGCTTTTTGCCATCACTCTCATGTACGCCTTTGGCGTTTCGGGCAACCTGATGAGCTTGGGTGCAATCGACTTTGGCATTATCATAGACGGTGCAGTTATCATTGTAGAAGCTACCCTGCATCATCTGGGACTGAAGAAGCTTGGGCGAAAATTCACGCAGCATGAGATGGATGAACAGGTCTATCATTCGGCCAGTCGAATCCGCAGCAGTGCCACCTTTGGTACTATTATCATTCTCATTGTTTATCTGCCGATTATGGCACTTAGCGGCGTGGAAGGCAAGATGTTCATTCCAATGGCGCAAACCGTTTCTTTTGCCATTTTGGGTGCTTTTATCCTTTCGCTTACTTATGTACCAATGATGAGTGCGCTGTTTTTGAGTAAAAAACCCTCGCACAAAAAAAATATTTCCGATTATATCATCGACTTTTTTCAATGGGTTTACAGGCCCTTCATCCGAAAGTCTTTGCAAATGCCATGGTTGGTAATAGTTTTAGTCTTGGCTATTTTTGGTGGTAGTATTTGGTTATTTGGCCGTTTGGGCGCGGAATTTATTCCCTCTTTGGACGAAGGTGACTTCGCCGTGGAGGTACGCCTTATGACCGGAAGCAGTCTGAGTGAGACGGTAGTAACTACCAAAAAAGCTTCTCGTATTCTGCTCGACCGCTTTCCGGAAATCAAAGAAACGATTGGCAAAATAGGTTCAGCAGAAATTCCTACTGACCCTATGCCTATTGAGGCCTGCGACCTTATGCTCATTCTGAAAGACCGGAACGAGTGGACAAGTGCCGAAAACAAAGATGAGCTTGCCCAAAAAATGCAGGATACTTTGGAAAAATACATTCCAGGGGTGTCCTTTGGATTTCAGCAACCTATCCAAATGCGTTTCAATGAGTTGATGACCGGTGCAAGACAGGATGTTGTGATAAAAGTATATGGTGAGGATTTGGATAAATTAGCAGCTTATGCCAAACGAATTGGCACTATTGCCTCTAAAATTGATGGCGCACAGGATTTATATGTGGAAGAAGTGACCGGCTTGCCGCAAATTATGATCAACTTCTATCGCGAAAACATTGCCCGATACGGCCTCAACATCGAAGATATTAATACTGTTATCAATACTGCTTTGGCCGGACAAAGTGCGGGCTGGATTTATGAAGGAGAAAAACGCTTCGACCTCGTTGTGCGATTGGAAGAAGGTGCTAAAAAAAGCATCGAAGATATTCGCAATATATTTATTACAGCACCTTCAGGACAGCTGATTCCCTTGGAACAATTGGCCGAAGTAGAATTTAAGGCCGGGCCCAACCAAATTCAGCGCGATGATGCAAAACGCCGCATTATTATTGGTTTCAATGTGCGTGGCCGCGATGTAGAAAGCATTGTAAAAGAACTGCAGGCAAAAATTGATGCTCAAATAAAATTTGAAAGCGGATACTATCCCACATATGGTGGTACTTTCAAAAATCTGCAGGAAGCAACTGCACGTTTGTCTATCGCCTTGCCGGTAGCACTTTTGCTTATTTTCTTACTGCTATTTTTTGCCTTTGGTTCATTGCGTCAGGGAAGTCTTATTTTTACGGCAATTCCATTATCTGCTATGGGCGGTATTTTTGCCCTTTGGCTGCGTAGCATGCCGCTTAGTATCTCGGCAGGTATTGGTTTTATCGCACTGTTTGGCGTGGCAGTACTCAATGGCATTGTACTCATTGCGGAATTTAACCGATTGCGCAAAGAGGGGGGAATGACCAACCTGAAGGAAGTAATTTTGGAAGGCACTAAAAGCCGTCTGCGTCCCGTACTTATGACCGCTGCTGTAGCTTCATTGGGATTTTTGCCAATGGCCATCTCAGGTTCTGAAGGAGCTGAAGTACAAAGACCATTGGCAACTGTTGTTATCGGGGGACTAATTTCTGCTACCTTCCTTACTATGGTCGTATTGCCTTGTCTTTATCTGGTTTTTGAACCCAAAAAACTTGAAGAAGAGGATGAAGAACCAGAACCTGAAGAAATCAAACATTAGACATAAAAAAGTAGAGCGTAGAGAGTACCCTATACAATTATTTGGCTTTTAGGTATTTGCTAATTTTTTATTGCTAGTTTATTTTATTCCGGCACTTTCTTAAAATATTAGTTAAAAACTCCTTAAAAACAAAAAGTACCAAGTACCAAAAACTAAGTACCTGATACAAATTTTACATTAATTCATATCCTATCCTATAATTAATTTCATGAAACATATAATCATCATCATATTGATAAGTGCAGTCTTTGCTTCCTGCGGAAATAAATCTGCCGAAAAAGAAGTTGAAAAACCGGAAAAAGAACTGCCAGCTGGTACTGTTGTAGAACTGAGTCCCGAACAATACAAAACTTTGGGGATCAGCCTCGTGAAAGGAGAGAACAAAAAGATGAAGGGAATCCTCAGCTTGAATGGTTCTCTGAATGTGCCGCCACAATATACCGTGAGTCTCAACGCACCTTTTGGCGGTTTCATAAAAACCCTGTTGGTCCAGGAAGGAAGTCCTGTTCGTCAGGGGCAATTATTGGCAACTGTTCAAAATCCCGAATATATTCAACTGCAGCAGGATTATTTGGAAAACAAAAGTCAGCTTTCTTATCTTGAAACCGAGTACAAACGTCAGGAAGAGCTGGCCAAAGAACAGGTAAACTCACAAAAAGCATTGCAAAAAGCTAAAGCTGATTTGGATCTGAACAAGGCAAAATTGGCAGGCCAAAAAGCCAAGCTGCAGATGCTGGGCATTGATGTTCAGAAACTGGAAAATGGAGAAATCAATTCAATTGTACCGCTTAATTCTCCTATCAATGGTTATGTAACTGCTGTTAAAACCAATCTGGGCGCCTATATAGGCAATACGGATGTTATTTTGGAAATGATGGATGCACAGCATCTGTATGCCGAATTGGCCGTTTATGAAAAAGACTTGGCCAAACTGCAAACAGGTCAAAAAGTGAGTTTGACCCTTGTGGGTGAAAAAGAAGCGCGTCGTGGAACAATTCATCTTATCGGCCGCAAAGTAAATGAGGACCGTACTTTGCATGTATACTGCCGCTTCGACAAAACAGATGCTTCACTCCGCCCCGGTATGTTTCTTAAAGGATCTGTTGAAGTTTCAGACTACGAAGCCATGTCAGTTCCTGAATCTTCAGTAGTGGGTTTCAATGGCAAAAACTACGTTTTTGTTGCCAATGCCGAACGCAGTTTTGAAATGAAGGAAGTTCAGACCGGCATACGTTTCGATGGACATATCGAAATTATTTCCGGAATAACGCATGATAAACAGGTAGTGGACAAAGGAGCCTTTCAATTGTTGGCAACACTGAAAAACGCAGGTGAGTAGTTGACCCGGAAGAAATTAAAAAAGGAATCGATGCGCTAGAAGAAAGAAGGGAACAATTGTTGCAATTCTTTGTAAAAGAGTTTATATTGTGCAGTTAAACCTATCAAAATGCTCAAAAAAGGTTATTTCAATTGGCTTATTTATATTTGTTATGCAATTGTATTATTGCATAACAGTACGCCGCATTGTCATAGCCAAGTTGTTGATAATCATGGACATCATGAAACTGGAGATCATCATCACGAGCATCATGAAGCAGACTTGGCATTTGATTGGATCAACCAATTATTCGACCACCACAACGAAAGTATCAGTGGCGAGAAGGATCTTTTTGAATGGCTACAGGGCGATAGCAATATTGTAATTGCAGATATTTGCACTGAACTGCCCAATGATTTCCTTATCATTCCTCCTGTTTTATTTGAGTATTCCACTCTTGTCCGGTATTTCCACCGGTCGGGACATCTTATTAAGATTCCTGAAAATATTTTTCTGCGACGGCCCCGGCACTGTAATAGTGCCTCGCTCAGGGCACCTCCGGTTTTGGTATAAATTATCACTTTTCTAATTCAAACAGAGTTCCTGTTTTGAAGTTGGGGAATCTATTTCAGTAGTTCTTTCTACTGAATACAACTAATTTATGGCCAAAACCCAAAACCTTATGAAAAATACTATTTTTCTCCTGCCACTATTTATACTATTTTCCTGCCATAATCCAAACCATGAAGGACATGGGGATCATGAAGGGCACGACCATGGAACAGAAACCGAAGAACATGAAGCCGTCAGTTTCAGCAGATGGACCTCAAAATCTGAACTTTTCGTCGAATTAGATCCGCTTGTTGTTGGTGTAGAAACAGAATTGATAGCGCATTTTAACAATGTGACAAACTTTAAGGCTGTTACAAATGGCGAACTGAATGTGGTATTAATGGATGGGGAAAAGACAATTTCTTCCTCATTTGTAAAAATCAGTAAGCTCGGCATTTTTAAACCCAAACTGAAACCTTCAAAGGATGGCAATTTTAAAATGCTCTTTTTATTAAAAACACCAGAATTTTCTGATACCATCACCCTCGAAAATATTTGGGTGGCAAAAACAAAAAAAGAGGCAGGAATTGAACATTATAAAAATGCAGATAAAGCAGGAGAGATTATTTATTTGAAAGAACAGGCCTGGCATGATGATTTTGCAACTACAACTGCTGAACCGGCACTTTTTGGACAGATTATTCACAGCTCGGGCAGAGTGCAGCCTTCAGCAAACGACATTGCTACTGTGGTAGCTAAATCAAATGGAGTAGTACGATTAAGGAAATTGAATTTAAGCAATGGCAGTCCTGTAGGAGCTGGAGAACTCCTGTTCTTCATAAGTGGTGAAGGCATTTCTGAAGATGATTTGGAAATGAATTTCCGTCAGACCGTCTCTGAAATGGAAAGCAGTAAATCTGATTTGGATAGAAAAAAGCAGCTTTCAGATGAAAATATTATCAGTAAAAGGGAATATGAACAGGCATTGAACCGTTACGAAACTGCAAAAGCAGCTTTCGACAGGCAAAAAACCCTTTATGAAAAAGGCAGCAACCGCCACCTCATCATATCACCTTGGGTTGGCTATTTATCTCAATTGCTTGTAACAGAAGGACAGTACGTAGAGGCTGGTCAGCCATTGGCTCATCTGCTGAGAGGCAGCAAACAACAGGTTTCTATTGATGTTGCACCGCGATTTATTGAATATTTGGGTCTAATTTCTGAAGCCGTTTTTGTCAATCCATACAATGGAAACGCTTACAGCTTAAAGGATTTGTCTGGCCGATTGCTTTCATTTGACCGGATTCCAAAAAGCGAGAGCAGATACACAGCAGTATATTTTGAAGTGAACAATCATCCCGACCTGCCTGCCGGCAGTATGGTAGAGGCTTATTTGCAAACCAAGCCGAGTCAGCCATTTCTGGGTATTCCCAAAACTGCACTGACTGAAGAAATGGGCAGTTATGTAGTTTATGTACAATGCAGCGGCGAATCATTTGAACGTCGGGTTGTACAAATTGGGCAGAGTGACGGAAAAACCGTGCAGATTCTCAACGGACTCAAGCAGGGCGAACGTGTAGTTTCCAAAGGCAGTGTTCGTATTAAACAGGCCTCTATGAAAACCGATGCACCGGCACACGGGCATGTCCATTAATCTCTTTGTTCTTTCAAGATAAATCACTTCAACAATATGCTGAATGCAATCATAAAATATTCCTTGGCAAATCGGCTGCTTGTGCTATGTCTTGCCGCACTGCTTATGGGTGGAGGCTTGTGGCTATCACAAAATATAGATGTCGATGTTTTCCCCGACCTCACAGCACCTTCGGTTACCATCATGACCGAAACACATGGTCTGACAGCTGAAGAAACTGAAAAATTGGTCACTTATAAAATTGAGACAGCACTGAATGGTGCGCCAAATGTGGCGCGTATCCGCTCGTCTTCTATGGCTGAGTTGTCAACTGTCTGGGTCGAATTTGACTGGGGTACAGAAATTTATTTGGCCAGACAGGTTATCAATGAACGATTGGGAACTTTGAGCAGTGAGCTGCCTTTGGGCGTTCCACCGCCAACGATGTTGCCGATTGCTTCAATCATGGGGGAAATACAGATGGTGGGCATCAGTGCCGATTCTACCTCAAACATGGAACTGCGCACTTTGGTTGACTGGAATTTACGTCCTACACTTCAGGCCATAAAAGGTGTAGCTAAAGTTGTAACCTACGGTGGTGACTTTAAAGAATACCAAATACTGGCTTCGCCTTCAAAAATGAAATATCACAATATTTCGCTGATGGAACTAAAAAAAGCTGTTGAGGACCTAAACAAAAATGCATCAGGCGGTTTCGTGGAACAATATGGGCAACAATACCTCATTTCTTTGTCGGCGCGAATTAAAAATATTAAGGAAATAGAAGAAGCTTTGGTGAAAATGCAGGGCGATATCCCTGTGAGAATAGGAGATGTGGCAACTGTAAAAATAGCTGCAGCGCAAAAGGTAGGCGAGGCTTCGCTCAATGGTAAAAACGCGCTCATCGTCACTATTTTGAAACAGCCCGAGACTAATACTTTGGAACTGACAAAAAGATTGGATGCCTGTTTTGACAACTTGGAAAAAACCCTGCCTGCCGATGTAAAGATTAACAGAGAGGTTTTTAAACAGGCCAATTTTATTGAAAGCTCTGTGGACAACCTTCAGAAAAGTTTGATGGAAGGTGTGCTTTTTGTCATTATCATTCTCTTTATTTTTCTGATGGAATGGCGTACAACGCTAATTTCTGTGATGACGATTCCTATATCCATATTTGCAAGTCTGCTGGTCTTGCATTTTATGGGATTATCCATCAATACGATGACGCTTGGCGGATTGGCAATTGCAGTAGGGGTACTGGTAGATGACGCCATTATTGATGTAGAAAATGTACATAAACGCCTGCGCCAAAACGCACAACTGCCCGAAGCAGACAGAATTGATAAAATGAAAATAGTATACGATGCTACCTTTGAAGTACGCTCTTCCATTCTAAATTCTTCGTTGATTATAATTGCTGCTTTTATGCCCTTATTTTTCCTCAGCGGAATTGAAGGTAGGTTGTTGCAGCCCTTGGGAATCGCATTTCTTGTATCCATTATCGCTTCACTTGTTGTGGCATTGACCGTTACACCTGTACTTTGCACTATTCTTTTGAAATCGAAATACAAACCCGAAGCAGTAGCAAAAACATATCAAAGCTTTGTAACGAGATATTTGCTCAAAGGTTATGAACGATTGTTGCCATCAACAATGCGCTATGCTTATCCTGTTATCGGTTCTTCTATAGGGCTTTTTCTGATTTCAGCTTTGATGATGTGGGGAATGGGCCGTTCTTTTTTGCCTGAATTTAATGAAGGTTCTTTCACTATCTCAGCAGTTGCAATGCAGGGAACTTCGTTGGAAGAAACCAATCGTATTGGGCTGGAATTGGAAAAAGTATTACTCACTGTTCCTGAGATAAAACTGGTTGGCCGCAGAACCGGTCGTGCGCCTTTGGATGAACATGCACAAAGCATCTATGCTTCTGAAATTGAGGTGCCCTTGACAAAAAGCAAGCGTACAAAGGAACAGATTTTAACTGAAATCAGAGAAAAAACATCTAATATTCAGGGTGTTGTAATCAATATCGGACAACCGATTTCTCACCGTATCGACCATATTTTGTCGGGAACCCGCTCCAATATTGCTGTTAAAATTTTTGGTGACGATCTGACACAACTGTTCAAACTGGGAAATGAAATAAAAACACAGATTGAAACCGTTGAGGGTGCAGTAGACGTAAATCTCGATCAGCAGGTTGAAATTCCTCAGATTTTCATCTATCCAAAGCCCGAAATGCTCGCCCGCCAAGGTATCAGCACTGAAGCCTTGGCTCATTTTATTGAGGTTGCTTTGGGTGGTGAGGTATTGAGCCAAATTTACGAAGGACAACGCAGCTTCGACCTGCGCCTGCGTATGGAATCATCAGCCCGCAATGAAATTGAAAAACTTAAGCTGCTGACGATTGACAATTACAAAGGCGAGAAAATTCCTTTGGAAGAAGTGGCTTCTGTTGTTTCGGGAAGTACACCCGAGCGTATTAACAGAGAAAAAGTAAAAAGAAAGCTTGTTGTAGCCGCCAATGTAGCTGATCGCGACCTAAAAAGTGTGGTAACAGACATTCAAAAGCAAATTAATAAAAACGTCAAATTGCCCGAGGGCTATTTCATAGAATATGGCGGACAGTTTGAGAGCGCTGAGCGTGCTACCCAAATGCTGACCATCGCTTCTGTTCTGGCCCTATTGATTATCTTTTTGCTGATTTATAAAGAATTCGGCGAATGGATGCTCTCTTTGATAGTTTTTGCCAATCTGCCTTTGGCATTGATCGGTGGTGCTTTTATCGTTTATTTTGGCACCAATATTCTCTCTATTGCAAGCGCTATCGGTTTTATAAGCCTTTTTGGTATTGCAACACGAAATGGGATGTTATTGGTTTCAAGATATCAGGCCCTGATGGAAGAGGGGCGGGATTTAAAAACAGCTATCATTGAAGGGTCACTAGACCGTCTGAATCCGATTCTTATGACAGCACTTACCACTGTATTGGCATTAGTTCCTTTGGTAATGGCTGCTGATGAGGCCGGCAATGAAATTCAAAGTCCAATGGCCCTGGTGATTTTGGGAGGATTAATTTCTTCTACCCTGCTCAATTTATTGGTAATTCCTTCCACTTTCTATTTATTGAAAAGCAAAAACAAAACCGTATGAAAAAGATTAGGAATTTTAGTATTTGCAATTATTGAGTCTCAGATTACAGAAATATTAATTTGAAAAATATAATTAAAATTAAACAAGTAGAACATGAAAAAGGTGATCATCTCAAACTTTTGTCTTTTATTGACAATTGCCATATTTGCTTCAAATATAAAAGCACAAAACCGTCTCAGTCTGGATCAGGCCTTAGAAAAGGCCTATCAGAACAACCTGCAGCTGCAGGCCAATGAGTTGGAATACAAATCGGCACAAGTAAAACAAAAGTCGATTGTTGCCTTACCGAAAACCAATGTAAATGCGCTTTTGGGGCAGATGAATACCATCCGTTTCGATGAGAACATTTCAATTTCTCAGGATATTCCCAATCAGGCATATTTCCGTGCACAGCGCGAAGCTGCCGGGCAGGAAGCAGGTCTGGTAAAACAGCAAATGGCGATCAACAAACAGGAATTGGGCTATAATCTCCGTCAAAGCTGGTATCAGTGGATTTATCTCAGGGAGCTGAAAGGTGTGCTTGTGCGTGAGGACAGTCTGCTGCAGTCTTTTGCACAGGCAGCTGCCGCCAAATTCAAAGCCGGAGAAAGCCGATTATTGGAAAAAACCAGCGCTGAAAGCCGCAGACAGCAGCTTTTGCAAAGCATTGTACAGGTGGACATGCTTTTGCAGGTGGAGCTGATGAAAATGCAGCAGTACATGGGCCTGACGACTGCTTTTGAGCCGGAAAACAATCCACTGAATCCGCTCCGTTTCGAACTGTCGGACAGTGCCGCTTTGGCTAAACATCCAATGCTGCAGTTAATTCGTCAGGAAATAGCACTGAGTGAGGCAAACAGAAAAGTAGCCGAAACGGAGAAATTGCCTGATTTTAGCGCCGGATACTTCATTCAATCTTTAGCAGGACCTCAGGAAATAAATAGTGTAATGCGTGATTTTAGCAGACTCCCACAATTTCAGGGTGTCAGTATTGGCATAAATCTGCCCATTTTTGGGAGCAAAGCTTACAAGGCCAAACAGGAGGTTTTTGAAATTCAAAAATCCGCACAGACAAAACAGTCAGAAAACATTCAATGGCAATTGCAGCAGCAGTTGGTTCAGGCCCTTTCACAGTACAACTTTTGGCAGCAGCATTTGAATTATTACAAAAATACTGCACTGACAAATGCAGAATCTATAATTCAAAATGCCACAAAGGCCTACCGAAGCGGCGAAATTGAATACATTGAATATTTGCAGGCACTACAGACCGGTCTTGAGATCAGAAAAGGCTATCTTGATTCTATAAATAAT
>CAINVS010000252.1 GCA_903854205.1 uncultured Bacteroidota bacterium
AACTGCTACTGCTTATGCTCCTTATAGCAAATTTCTGGTTGGTGCTGCTGCAATATTACAAAATGGCGAGGTTGTGAAAGGTACTAATCAAGAGAACGCTTCTTATCCTGTAGGCATTTGTGCAGAACGAACTTTGTTGGGTACTGCTGCAATGAGTCATACCAATGTCCCCATTATTACTATGGCTATTGCCTATAATAATTTGAACGGAAAAAGCGATGTGCCGGTTTCTCCTTGCGGCATGTGTCGTCAGAGTTTGAGTGAATATGAAAACAGAACAGGTAAGCCTATACGCTTAATATTAAGTGGCATGGAAGGCAAAATATTTATTATAGAAAATACGGGAAACTTATTGCCATTTTCATTTAGTGGAGATCATTTGCTTGGATTGTAATGCAAAGACTTTAGAAAGTAATTTTTACTACTTCCTTTTTCTTTAAAGAAGCATTCCATTTAGGGCCTTCATTTAGCAATTTTATGGCTTGGTCATCGCAAGCTTTATCTAAGGATTGTTCTACTTTTATTTTCTCAGGTTTTCCGTTTTTGTCAATATTGAATTTGAGTGTAACTATGCCATGTATTTCATTTCCAGCCTTGTCAATGCATGTAGTTTTATGAGTTTTTACATAATTATCAAATACAGTTTTATCGGCTTCAGATTTGTTTTCTGTTTTTTCCAAATCTTTTATGGTCACCTTTTGAGTACTTGTATTTATTGATTTTTTCCTGTTATTGTTGTAGCCGCTGATAACTACTTCCTGCATTTGCATATCTGCATTGTTGCTGATGTTGGCTGCCGCCGGAATAGCATGTTTTGCCTTTGAAACAACAATAGCTTTTGCATCGTCATTTTTTGCAATGGCAAAACCGCTAACTGAATCTGAAGAAAAAATATTGTCTGAACTTGCTATCAAATTTCCTGCTGTTTCTTTTTTTGATTCTACATCGAATTTGGTATTATCTGCTCTGGCAATATCTTCTGTTTCTATCGTCGTAGCCAATTGTTGTTGTGTTGCAACTGCGGAGGGATTCGGTTTTTTTGATACTGAAGCAAGTGCTTTATTGGTATGTTGAATATTGGTTTTCTCAATAATTTTCGAAGATGTTTTTTGCTTTTCTGATTTTAAAATACTCGCGAGTTCTTCTGCCTCTTTTGTGGAGAAACTACCAGAAATTTCACCAGTATTTTTAGATTTGCTTATTAGGCTTTGGTTATTATTGTTATTATCATTTTTCGCAAAGGATGCGCTGTCTGCTTTCTCAATTTGTTCAGTAGGTGAGACTTCATGTAAAACGGGGGATACACTTTGTTTTGGGCTAGTTGTTTTTGATGATAATTGTATTTCCTTTTTTTCTGTTTTTTTATTTAAAAAATAGGCAATAGAGAAAATGACAATCACCGAAGCTGCAATGCTTATAGAACTAAATAATTTTCTGATGTAAGTGGCGCTCTTTTTTACGTTTTGTGTTTTTATTTTTCCCCTTAATACCGACAAGTCTTTGTCAATATTGTTTTTATTTTCATATCCATCGATAGCATCAGCTAGCATTGGGTCTTCTAGTGCCGACTTTTCCAATTCGTTCATTTCTTCATAAGACATATCGCCTGAATGATATTTTTGAATATCGGAAGCTGTATAATGTTTATATGATGAAGGTTTCATCATCAGTTATTTAGTTGATGTTGATTATTTTCCATACAAATTTTCAAATTTCTTCGGCCGTTTTGAATCTGGCTTTTTACCATATTAACTTCTGAGTTGATGATTTCAGCTACCTCTTTGTAACATTTTCCCTTAAGATAGAATAGCTCTACGGCAGTTTTTTGATGATCTGTAAGCTTTTGTATGCAATCTTCCATTAGTGATAGCTGGCTTTCTTTTAATTCAGCTTCGCCCTGATGCAAATCGGATGGAGATTGCATAAAGTCAGGGTTGAATTCAATAGTATAATGTTTGTTTTTTCTTAAAATCATCAGGCAATGATTTTTCGCTACCTGATAAAGCCAACTTCTGAAATAAGTTATTTCGTGTTTGTGAACTTTTGCAATGAGCTCTTCGTAAATGTTGATCACAGCATCTTTGGCATCCTCTTCGTTTTTTAGGTATTTTAGGCAAAGTCCGTATATAAGTTCGATGTATCTGTCATATAGGGTAGACAAGGTATTCAGGTCTTTATCAGACCGATAAGCCATCATCAATTCAGAATCCGTGAGACTAGAAGGTATGGTTTTAATAAAATTCAATGCGGCAAGTTATTAATTATCTTATACTCTATTTCAAAAAATTATTTTAGATAAATTAACCATCAAAAAACTAATGGCTTGTGTTTAAAATCATCAATTTCAAATTGCTTGAAATTATCTTTTTATAATTTATTAAAAAAACTTTGATTAATATTTGTTGCAGAAAAATTGAAACCTTACTTTTGCCGCGGAGAGATGGCAGAGCGGTCGAATGCGGCGGTCTTGAAAACCGTTG
>CAINVS010000253.1 GCA_903854205.1 uncultured Bacteroidota bacterium
AACTGCTACTGCTTATGCTCCTTATAGCAAATTTCTGGTTGGTGCTGCTGCAATATTACAAAATGGCGAGGTTGTGAAAGGTACTAATCAAGAGAACGCTTCTTATCCTGTAGGCATTTGTGCAGAACGAACTTTGTTGGGCTCTGCGGCAATGAATCATACCAATGTCCCGATTATTACTATGGCTATTGCCTATAATAATTTATCAGGAAAAAGCGATGTGCCTGTTTCTCCATGTGGCATGTGTCGTCAGAGTATGAGTGAATATGAAAATAGAACAGGCAAGCCTATCCGTTTGATCCTAAGTGGTATGGAAGGTAAAATCTTTATCATTGCCAATTCCGGAAACTTATTGCCATTCTCTTTTAGCGGGGATCATTTACTGGGTTTGTAAAACAATCGATTAGAATGAGATTTCTATACCTTCTTTTCTCTTCTTTGAGCCATTCCAATTTGGGCCTTCTCTTAGTAATTTAATGGCCTGTCCATCGCAAACTGTATTTAATGATTGTGTTACTTTTATTTTTTCAGGTCTTCCATTTTTATCGATATTGAATTTCAGTGACACCTTTCCGTGGATTTCATTTCCAAGATTATCCTGACAGGCTATTTTATGAGTACTGACATAATCATCAAATGCAGTTTTATCGGCTTCTGATAGGTTTTCTGTGTTTTCTAAATCTTTTGCACTGACCTTTTGAACACTTGTGTTTAATGATTTTTTTCTGTTATTGTTGTAGCCGTTGATAACTACTTCCTGCATTTGCATATCGGCATTGTTGCTAATGTTGGCTGCTGCCGGAATAGCATGTTTTGCTTTTGAAACAACAATAGCTTTTGCATCGTCATTTTTTGCAATGGCAAAACTGCTAACTGAATCTGAAGAAAAAATATTGTCTGAACTTGCTATCAAGTTTGCTGTTGTTTCTTTTTTTGATTCTACATCGAATTTAGTATTATCTGCTCTGACAATATCTTCTGTTTCTATCGTCGTAGCCAATTGTTGTTGTGTTGCAACTGTGGAGGGATTTGTTTTTTTTGATACTGAAGCATGTGCTTTAGTGGTAGATTGAATATTGGTTTTCTCAATAATTTTCGAAGATGTTTTTTGCTTTTCTGATTTTAAAATACTCGCGAGTTCTTCTGCTTCTTTTGTTGAGAAACTGCCAGAAATTTCACCAGTATTTTGAGACTTGCTTATTAGACTTTGATTGTTATTGCCATTATCATTTTTCGCAAAGGATGTGCTGTCTGCATTCTCAAATTGTTCAGTAGGTGAGGCTTCATGTAAAACAGGGGATACACTTTGTTTTGGGCTAGTTGTATTTGCTGATAATTGTATTTCCTTATTTTCAGTTTTTTTAGTTAAAAAATAGGCAATGGAGAAAATGACGATCACTGATGCTGCAATGCTTATAGAACTATATAATTTTCTGATGTTAGTGGCGCTCTTTTTAGAGTTTTGTGTTTTTATTTTTTCTCTTAATGCAGAGAGGTCTTTCTGAATATTATTTTTATTTTCATATCCATCGATTGCGTCAGCTAGCATTGGGTCTTCCAAAGCAGACTTTTCCAATTCGTTCATTTCTTCAAATGACATATCACCTGAATGATATTTTTGAATATCAGAAGCTGTATAATGTTTATATGATGAGGGTTTCATCACCAGTTATTTATTTGTTGTTGATTATTTTCCATACAAATTTTCAAATTTCTTCTGCCATTTTGTATCTGGCTTTTAACCGAATTAACTTCTGAGTTGGTGATTTCAGCTACTTCTTTGTAACATTTTCCCTTAAGATAGAATAGTTCTACGGCGGTTTTTTGATTATCTGTAAGCTTTTGTATGCAATCTTCCATTATTGTTAGCTGGTTTTCTTTTAAGACAGCTTCGCCCTGATGCAAATCGTATGGAGATTGCATAAAGTCTGGGTTGAATTCAATAGTGTAATGTTTGTTTTTTCTTAAAATCATCAAGCAATGGTTCTTGGCTACCTGATAAAGCCAACTTCTGAAATAAGTTATTTCGTGTTTATGAACTTTTGCAATCAGTTCTTCGTAAATGTTGATGACAGCATCTTTGGCATCCTCTTCGTTTTTTAAGTATTTCAGGCAAAGTCCAAATATAAGCTCGATGTATCTGTCATATAGAATAGACAAGGTGTTGAGGTCTTTGTCTGTCCGGTAAGCCATCATCAATTCGGAATCTGCAAGACTAGAAGGTATCGTTTTAATAAAATTCAATAAGGCAAGATATTCATAATCTTATATTCAGTTTCAAAAAACTAATTAATTATCGAATAATAATTACAGAATGGTAATATTGTTTTATAGCCAACGTGAATGTACAATTTGCTTTAAAATTCTCAACTAAATATTTTATTGAAAAAACTTTGATTAATATTTGTTGCAGAAAAATTGAAACCTTACTTTTGCCGCGGAGAGATGGCAGAGCGGTCGAATGCGGCGGTCTTGAAAACCGTTGACTGTTACAGGTCCGGGGGTTCGAATCCCTCTCTCTCCGCAGGCATAAATTAAAAAGCGTCTAAATCAAACATTTAGGCGCTTTTTTTGTGGTACTATTTTAAAATTTTCATGATTTCAATAATTTATTGGTTTCTGATTCGTGGTTCTTTTTTTAAAATATTTGACTTAACATCAAAAGTTTTTATCAAAATCTCATCAATCATGAATATGAAGTTTGTTGTTCTTAATTAAGAATTTATATTTGTTGTCAAAAGTTTTTTATTTTATAATTAGAAAAGTCTACAATGAAAATGACTTTTTCGATACATCTTTAATCTTCTAAAAATGAAAAAAATCAACATTATTCTAATTTTTTTTATTGCTTTATTAACTAGTAGCAATATTTGTAATGCTCAAAAAGACACTAAAACTGATCCCAGGTTTGATAAATTCAACTACTACTATTTAAATGGTGGTTATAGCTCAGTAGGTAGAGCAAAGGTTTGTGGTACCTTGTGTCATGGGTTCGATTCCCATTAGTCACCCAAATACGGAGAGATGGCAGAGCGGTTAATCGCGTCAGTCTTGAAAACTGAAGACTGTAACAGGTCCGGGGGTTCGAATCCCTCTCTCTCCGCACATTGTCACGTAACTCAGCGG
>CAINVS010000254.1 GCA_903854205.1 uncultured Bacteroidota bacterium
CGCCCTTGCTGTAGTGCCCAAATCCAAAATCGGTATCAAACAGAATCCATCTCCAACGGGCATTGGGCTTCTGTTCGCGCCAAAATTTTATATTTCCGCCTGCATCCTGATTGTCTGAATAGATTTGAATAACCTGAAATTCTATAAAATTATCAATATCCATCTGCTTTTCCACTTCTCGGAAATGCCTGTTCTCACTCAGATCATTTTTGGAAAGGTAGGACTGGAGTCGATCGTATTGTTTTCTGCTGCCCGATTTTACGTAGCCTTTGCTCTCCAGAAGATCAATACTGTCAGCATTAATATTAAAATGTTCTTCAAAATAATGCTTTGTAAGTTTCTCTCTGATGTTCATCACCCCATGGTAACGGCCATTGACAAAAGCGATTGAAGGACGGTAGGCCTGAACTTCGAGCCCCATTTCTTTGCCCAAGCTGGTGATAAAGGCATCGCGAAAATGGGTTTCACCGAAATCACTGCCCGAGTTGCGCAAGACCAGACGCTTGTATTTATTGAGCGGAAGATCCGGAAAAATCGGATATTCTATATGACTGCTTCCATATTCGCTGCGAGCATAAAGCGCAAAAGATTTCTGAGGAAAGATGCGGCTTACACCTCCAAATATGCTGAGTCCCATTCGTCCGGCGAATACTGAATTGTGATTTCCGGCAGAATCGGGCGCTTCAAATATCTCTATATGGCTGATAATTTCTTTGTTTGAATAGAAATTTGCTCCCTTGAAAGGGAATTCCTTAGCTGAGCGCGGACCTCTTTTCATGAGCCCGTTTACCGGATCAAAAAACAGTGGGGGATTTACCGTAATACTGATTATTGGAAAAACAGAGCTGCGCTCCCCAATAAAATAGCTTTGGTTTAAAATTTGGCTTCTTTTTTCCTCTTCGAAAATTGCAACAGCCTGCAGCGTTTGCGTGCTGATAATCTTTATGGGTTTTTCATATAGCGTGGCGGTAGCAGAAGGTGTTTTCCCATCCAGTGTGTAATAAATTTTGGCATTTTTCTCTTCGAAGCCTAGTTCTACCATCACGGGCGCCTTATAAAAACCTCCGGGCACAGAAACTGACAGCTTTGCCCCAGGCATAGGACTGCGATCGGAAATAGGCTTTTGAGCCCATCCGGACAGACTGTACAATTGGAGTACGGCCATTGTCAAAATGATTCGCAGGAATGCCGGCATTAAAAAAATCTGCACTGTATTAATAAATCTTCAGCTAATAACCTGCAAAGATAAGAAATGTATCCCTTGTTCGGCTATCCTCCTGCAAAATCAATTTTTTTTAAAATTTTAACAATATTATAAATATTGTTGTGTGTATGGGATGGTCTATTGAAACAAAATAATTTAAAAAATATTTGCAAATGTGATTTTGGCTGACATATCTTTGCAGCATAAATTTACAACAGCCTGATTATTGGCAAATTTTAAAACCCATCTGATTTTACCCTAAAACATATTGTGTTATGGCCGTCAAAAGTGAATCTGCAAAAACATACAACAGCAACCCCATTCATTCCTGGGCAGTTGAAGATCGTCCCCGTGAAAAAATGAGCCTGAAAGGCAAAAATGCTCTCTCCGATGCTGAATTGATTGCCATTTTGCTGGGAAGCGGAAACAGAGAAGATTCGGCGGTTGAAGTGGCCAAGAAAATCCTAAAGTCTGTTGATAACAATTTGAATGCTCTGGGAGAACTTACTTTGAAAGATCTGCAAAAAACCAGAGGTATCGGCGAGGCAAAAGCAATTACAATTGCTGCTGCTTTGGAATTGGGTCTTCGCAGGCAGGCTTCATTGGCTTTGGAAAGACCACAGATACGTAGCAGTATTGATGCTTTTCATATTATGGCTCCGCTGCTCATGGATCTATCCCATGAGGAGTTTTGGATCATAGCGCTCAATCGGGCCAATAAAGTTGTGGGAAAAGTAAAAATCAGTTCCGGTGGTCTTTCGGGCACAGTGGTTGACAGTAAAAAACTTTTTCAGCGTGCCTTGGAATTTGAAAGAATCAATGCTATGGTGCTTTGCCACAATCATCCTTCAGGAAATTTAACACCAAGTGAATCTGACATTTCTCTGACTAAAAAACTGGTAGATGCAGCCTTGCTGTTGGATATGAAAGTTTTGGATCATATTATTATTGCCGGTGCAGGGTATATGAGCTTTGCAGATTCGGGGTACTTGTAGGGATAAAAAATTATGTGCACAGTATTTTTTAACCGCAAAACAAAATAAGCAACCGCAAAGTAATTAAGATATTCACCTTGCATAATTCTAAGAATTCAAGTGGTTATAAGAAAAAGAAGCAGCGTAAAAAGGCCCAATTTCCTATCAAAAAGTCAAACAATTGAATTAAATAAAAATAAGAAATATGTATCTCGATGAAAATAAATTGTCCAATTTAGTAATAGGCCTGGCATTAGATGTCCATACAAAATTAGGGCCGGGGCTACTTGAAAAAGCATATCAGGAATGCCTTTTTTATACGATTTCAAAATCCGGCCTCTGTGTTGAAAAAGAAAAAGCTATGCCCCTCATATACGAGGAGGTAAAATTAGATATCGGTTATAGAGTAGATTTATTGGTAGAAAACAAGCTGGTTATTGAAACGAAGAGTGCTGAAGCTTTAAACGAAATTCACATTGCTCAAACGCTTACTTATCTAAAATTAGGTAATTTTAAACTTGGGCTTCTTTTAAATTTCAATGTTCCAAGACTCAAAGATGGTATCAAAAGAATTGTATATAATTATTCAAAGTAAGATGTATAATAGGAACCATTGAACCCTTTTCTTTAAATTCAATTAAAAATGAATTTATTTATTAATGACTCGTTCTCAGATCCTTTAGGATCTGCTTTTTTTCTCAAAATTTAGATCCGCTAAGCTTCTTATAATAGAATCTTTTGAGCTTTGCGTTAAACTTTTTCCCCTTTGCGGTTAAATAAAAATCAAGTTCATAAAAAATATTTTTAAAATCAATCAATAGAGAATCCTATGAAAAACCCATTGATCCTATCCCAATCAACCAAATTCACTACAGTGCTTTTTGCAGCTTTCAAATCCTCAAAAGAAAAGTGGTTCAAAAATGAAATTTTCTCACTTGCACTTCAGGCCGACAGAACGGCGGAAACAGCTTTTGATAAAAATTTCAAAGGCAGTTTTGTAAAAACAATTAGTAAAACAAGAGCTTATTGGTCAGAAATTCAATCCATGCTGCTGATAGCAGAAACTATGCAGCTCTGTAAACCTGAGCCGGTAGCAAAATGTCTTAAAGAGCTGGAAACACTCCAAAAATTAAGCTTCGGACTGCTCCGTCACATCGAAGCAAAGAAAAAGGCAAAGCAGGAAGCTGCCGCTTAAATCACTTTAATAAGCCGGATAAAAATTATTGTAAAAATTACTGTTTTTGCCCGGCATTCCCATGCAAATTATTAACAACAATATTTTTTTAACCCCTGAAACTAAACACTTTTAGCTTTTAGTTTCAACAATTATCAAATCCTTATGGCTTACAAATCATTTGAAGAAAACATCAGCTGGCAGAAATCCAACGACCTCGTTGTAGAATTGTTCCGAGTGCTGCAGAGCAGCAAAGAAAACTGGATTAAGGACGAACTGCTGGGAACAGCACTCGCCGCAAGTTCACAGATTGCCAAAGGGCATGAAATGCAGAGTTCGGGCTATATTCAATGCCTGGAAAATGCCCGGGAAGGTTATGTGAAGTGCCGCTCGATGATTGCAGTTGCACTGTCGTTGAGAATCCTGAGAGATGCCGAGGCGCAACTTTTGCAGGAAAAGGCTACAGATGCCTCCAAATTGGCCTATGGCTTATTGAAAAAGCTGAAAGAGAAATCAGCCGCTTAGCCACAAAAAAAAAGGATTTTCCGCTTGATGGAAAATCCTTTTTCTATGGGTATATATTTGGAAATTAAATCAGACACAAATTATTATTCGGCATGAGCAACTTCACCCTTAGTTTCCATAACCAGCAAAGATACTTTATTGTCCAACACCTCAATAAATCCGCTCTGGATGATGAGGTTGATCAATTCTTTGCTGTCAGCAGGTGTGATGAGTACAGAACCCATACCTAATGAAGAAACGAGGGGAGCGTGGTTTTCCAACACTTCAAACTCGCCTTCCACACCGGGGGCGCTGATTTTGTTAACTTTGCCTTCAAAGACTTTTTTGTCCGGAGTCAATACGATCAAATCCATTTTTTGAAAATTTATACCGTTGGAAAAAAAGGGGGAAATCGCTGATGAAGCGAATCCCCCTTTTGATATGATTATACGTTAGATTCTTTCAGTAATTTCTCACCTTTAGCAATAGCATCCTCGATAGTACCTACCAAGTTGAATGAAGCCTCAGGATATTGGTCTACAGCTCCGTCAATAATCATATTGAAACCTTTGATGGTATCTTTGATATCAACAAGTACACCCGACATACCGGTAAACTGTTCTGCTACGTGGAAGGGCTGAGAAAGGAAACGCTGTACACGACGTGCGCGTGTTACAACCTGTTTGTCTTCTTCAGAAAGCTCCTCCATACCAAGAATCGCAATGATATCCTGAAGTTCTTTGTAGCGCTGAAGAATATTGATTACACGTTGCGCGCATTCGTAGTGTTCTTCACCTACTACATCCGGAGAAAGAATTTTTGAAGTTGAGTCAAGAGGGTCAACCGCTGGATAGATACCCAAAGAAGCCAATTTACGGCTCAATACCGTTGTAGCATCCAAGTGGGCAAAAGTTGTTGCGGGAGCCGGGTCAGTCAAGTCATCCGCAGGAACGTAAACCGCCTGTACAGAAGTGATTGAACCGCGTTTTGTAGAAGTAATGCGCTCCTGCATCACACCCATCTCAGTAGCAAGTGTCGGCTGATAACCTACTGCTGAAGGCATACGGCCCAAAAGCGCAGATACTTCGGCACCGGCCTGAGTAAAACGGAAGATATTATCGATAAAGAAGAGGATATCGCGACCTTTAACATCGTTGGGATCTCCATCACGGAAATATTCAGCGATAGTAAGACCTGAAAGGGCAACACGGGCACGGGCACCGGGAGGCTCATTCATCTGACCGAAGATAAAGGTAGCCTGAGATTCGCTCAACAGTGACTGATCAACTGCTCCAAGATCCCATCCGCCTTCTTCCATAGAATGCTTAAATTTATCACCGTATCTTACGATACCTGCCTCGATCATCTCGCGCATGAGGTCATTACCTTCACGGGTACGCTCACCAACTCCGGCAAACACGGAAAGACCTTTGTGTTTTTTTGCGATGTTGTTGATCAATTCCTGAATCAATACGGTTTTACCTACACCCGCACCACCGAAAAGACCAATTTTACCACCTTTAAGATAGGGTGCAATCAGGTCAATTACTTTGATACCTGTGTAAAGAATCTCACGTGAAGTACTGAGGTCTTCATAGCGTGGTGGTTTATTGTGAATAGAGCGGCGCGGCGCGGTAGTAAGCTGTGGCAAACCATCGATAGCCTCACCGACTACATTAAAAAGACGACCTTTGATGCCATCACCGATAGGCATTGTTATTGTTGAACCTAAGTCAACAACAGCCATACCACGTGTCAAACCCTCGGTAGAGTCCATCGCTACGGTACGAACACTATCTTCTCCCAAGTGTTTCTGACATTCCA
Organism: uncultured Bacteroidota bacterium; assembly: GCA_903854205.1. Lineage (GTDB taxonomy): Bacteria > Bacteroidota > Bacteroidia > Chitinophagales > Saprospiraceae > Saprospira. Next base: position 5,681 of record CAINVS010000254.1, read on the forward strand.
ATATCAATTTCTCGCCGTTGGAGCGTGTAACCTCCAAAGCTGTCAAAATTTCGGGCAATTTTGAATCTTTCCCTGAAAAACTAACATCTACTACAGGTCCGATGATCTGCTTGATGTGTCCTATGTTTTGTGCCATATTATATTGTTGGACTTTGAATTATGAATTGTTACAACAATTGTCGCCGCAAAGATAGGTTGATTAGCTTGAAAATCAAAAAAAAAATCTATTTTTTTACACCAAACAGCTCTTTTTCTTTTTTTTAAACTAACTAAAGATTTGAACATCAGAATGAAATCAAAATTGCAATTTTTAAGTTTTGAATTTTGTTGGCTAAGGGTAGATCACATGGGGTCAAGGTCTACTATCTGGAAAATGCTTAAGGAGGGAATTGATCTGAATCGGTGAAATGGACGAAGCTTGGCAAGATAAATTTTAGGTTTTGATTTGTATCAGGTTGTCTAACAGACTTAAGATTTCATTATCGAACAGGTATGTATTTTCAAATTTTCAAATTATAGCGCTCACTCAGTTCGGTTCTCAAATTATATAGCTACAATCCAGCTTTGGCAGATATTTCCATCATACGGTCAATACATACTCGGCCTTTTTCTATTACTTCATCAGAAAGCAGTATCTCCGGAAGTTCATATTTCATACAGAGGTAAAGTTTCTCCAAAGTATTGAGTCTCATGTGCGGGCATTCGTTGCAGGCACAGTTGTTCTCCGGTGGCGCTGCAATAAATGTTTTGTTCGGAGATGCTTTCTGCATCTGATGTATAATCCCAGCCTCAGTGGCAACAATGAATTCTGTGGCAGGACTTTTCAAAGTATATTTCAACAAAGAAGTCGTAGACCCGATATGGTCGGCAATCTCCAAAATATGTGCTTCACATTCGGGATGCGCAATGAGCAGTGCATTGGGATGACGTTCTTTGATTTTTACGATTTTTTCTTTGGAGAAAATCTCATGCACCATACAGGCACCGTCCCAAAGCAGCATATTGCGGCCAGTGACCTTGTTGAGATAAGCACCCAAATTCTTATCGGGGGCAAAAATAATCGGCTTATCGGCAGGAATACTGTCAATGATATACTTTGCATTGGTAGATGTGCAGCAGATATCGGTCAGCACTTTCAGGTCGGCAGTGCAGTTGATATAACTCACCACAACATGGTCCGGATATTTTTCTTTGAATTTGGCAAAAAGCGGTGCAGGGCAGGACTCAGCCAAAGAACAGCCGGCTTTTAGATCGGGAAGTATAACCTTTTTGCCGGGATTGAGCATTTTGGCAGTTTCCGCCATAAAGTGCACGCCTGCAAATACGATCAGGTCGGCACTGGTTGATGCAGCCTGTTGGGCCAGCCCCAAACTGTCTCCAATATAATCAGCAATGTCCTGTATATCGCTGTCCTGATAATAGTGCGCCAGGATTACAGCATTTTTTTCTTTTTTCAATTTATTGATCTCTTCATAGAGGTCAAGTGTAGGATCGACTTCCAGGTCTAAAAAGCCCCTTTTGTCAAGTTTGGTTCTTGCGGTTTCCAGTGTTTGCATAATATGAGATAAAAGATGAAGGATAAAAGATGAACCGATCTCGTCCCAAGACGAGAGAGCTCTATAAATATAAATGATAAAAGAACTTGGAACCAGTAAAAGGGTATTCAAGCCCTAAAAAATGTATGCGAATTTAACAAACATTACTTTGCTTAAACTTTAAACTAAGTATTAGATTAAAAAGTTCAGAAGTTTATTAAAAAAGGACTACAATTTTTCTTTCAAAACCTCTAAAATAATTTGTGCTTCAAAGCCACGTGTCATGACATATTGCAGCAATTTTTGCTTTCTTTTGTGAGGGTCTTTTTCAGAGAGCAAGTTAGCTTTTTTTTGTAAAACTTCAATCAAAGTGGCTCTATAATCAGCTTCAGAGATTTCAGATTCCAATGCTTTTCGGATGCTGTAATCAGATATTTTCTTGGCTTTCAGCTCCTGTACAATTTTTTTTCTGCCCCATTGTTTTATCCTGAATTTTCCGCCCGCGAAACATACCGCAAAACGCTGTTCATTCAGATAATTTTCTTCGATCAGATCAGCTATGACACGGTCAAGTTCCTCTCCATAAATACCCAATTCGATAAGTTTGGAGCGCACCTCTTCCTGACAGCGCTCCTGATAAGCACAGAAGTTCTGAAGTTTTTTCACAGCTTCATCGTAAGAAAGGTATTTTTTGTTCATTGGAATTTAAGATGCCTGATTGAGTTGTAAATATAGCGTAATATATAATAGTGTTAAAATTGAAAATAAATGAAATTTAAAGAATCCTGCTGTTTATCTTCAATTGTTCTCCCGTCCTTGCAAAAATGCATTTTTTCTCTTGTTTTGCCGGCTTTCAGCAATTGAGTTCCATTATCAAAATCATTTATTTTTCCATCTGTTTTATAAAAATCCCATTGCTCTTCTACGGTTTGATAATCGAGCTGTAAATGCTTTTTTCTATTTATGCGTATGACTGCTTTTGATTCAATAATGGAATCAACTGCATTTAGCCCTTTATAAATCAGGGTATCATCAACAATTTTAAAAGCTATTTTTTCTGAAATATAATTTCCGGTAAAAAAGCGGAGCTCATTATTTTCAACCAAAAGCTCAATGTAATATCCGTCTTTTGTACAGCTGTACCAGACACCATTAATTTTATTGGTACAGGAAACAAAAAAACTGCTGAATAAAATGCCGCTTAGAATTATTGCAAATCGAATCATATTAAATTGCCGGATGCCGGATATCGTAAAAAAATCAAAATCTCCCTACTAATATATCCTCTTTTCAGCATTAATGCAAGTCCATGAAAAAAATTAAAGTTACTTGAACAATTAATTAAGCAACTCTGTTATCTTTGTGATTGGATTAAATCTAAATAGTGAAAAACATACACATGACAACCAAGAAACGCCTTATATATTTGGATAATAATGCCACTTCGCCAATGGATCCCCGCGTATTGGAAGCGATGCTGCCATATTTCGTTGAAAAATTTGGAAATGCAGCAAGCCGCAATCACCCTTTTGGCTGGGTTGCTGAAGAGGCAGTTGATTATGCCCGTGAACAATGTGCCAAACTGATCGGTGCCGATGAGCGAGAAATTATGTTTACCTCAGGCTCTACAGAAGCTATAAACCTTGCTATAAAAGGTGTGGCCGATATGTACCACAGCAAAGGCAATCACATTATAACAGTTACTACCGAACACAAAGCAGTACTCGATACCTGTCATGCCCTCGAGAAAAAAGGCATGGAAATAACCTACCTGAAGGTAGATGAAAAAGGAAATATTGACCTCAACGAACTGGAAGCAGCGATAAGACCTACAACTGTATTGGTTGCTATCATGTTTGCCAACAACGAAACAGGTACCATTCACCCAATGAAGGAAATTGCAGCTATCTGCAATAAAAAAGGTGCACTTTTGTTTTCGGATGCAACACAGGTTGCCGGTAAAATTCCGGTCGATGTAAAAGAATTGGGCATTCACCTCCTCTGTTTCAGCGGGCATAAAATGTACGGCCCCAAAGGAGTAGGCGTATTATATGTAAGCCGTAAAAATCCTCGTGTAAAAGTTACCGCTCAAATGGATGGTGGCGGACATGAGCGCGGTATGCGTTCCGGTACACTTAATGTTCCCGGCATCGTTGGCATCGGCAAAGCTGCCGAAATTGCCCTAAAAGAAATGGATGAAGAGGCCAAACGTCTGTCAAAACTGCGCGATAAACTGGAATCTGCCTTCATGCAAATGGAAGAGGTGGTCATAAACGGCGATGTGGAGCACCGCATGCCGCATGTAACAAATATTTCTTTCAAACACGTTGAAGGCGAAGGCCTGATGATGACTTTCAATCAGGAAATTGCCGTTTCTTCCGGTTCTGCCTGTACTTCAGCATCTTTGGAACCTTCTTATGTACTGAAAGCTCTTGGCTTGGGCGATGACCTTGCGCATTCTTCTCTGCGCTTCAGTCTTGGCCGTTTTACTACCGAAGAAGAAGTTGATTATGCCTTC
>CAINVS010000255.1 GCA_903854205.1 uncultured Bacteroidota bacterium
CAAAGAAACAAAGAAAATAATATTACGTTTAATAAGTATATAAAAATTTGATAGTACTAATTAATACTATCACATTTAACAATTATGTTGCATATCCATGAACCTATTCTGGAAAAAATGGCCTATTTTCAATCAATTCATAAAATTCCTAACATCATTTTCCACGGTCAATCCGGTACAGGGAAAAAAACTCTAGTGAAGAAATTTATTGACCTTATTTACGAAAATGACAAGGAACGAATCAAATCCTTTGTCATGACAGTCAATTGTGCTCATGGAAAAGGCATTAAATTTATTCGTGATGAGCTCAAATTTTTCGCCAAGACTCACATCCATTCCAATGGCGGTGACGTTTTCAAGAGTGTTGTCCTATATAATGCAGACAAACTCACTATTGACGCTCAATCAGCTCTAAGACGATGCATTGAATTATTTAGTCATACGACTAGATTCTTCATTATTATTGAAGATAAGTATAAACTTTTGAAGCCCATATTGTCCAGATTTTGCGAAATATATGTCCCAGAACCAACTGTGAATGGTCAGCCCGTAAATTTGTATAAGTATAATCTTTCGCAAGTCTATCCATGGAAAACCATTAAAACACAGCACCAAGACTGGCTTAAAAAAGAGCTGGTGAAAATAAAAACAACCTTAGTGAAAGATGAACAATGTCACAAAACATTGGTAGAGTATTCTTGCAAATTATATGAAAAAGGATATAGCAGTCTAGATCTCATTCAACTTTTAGAAACAAAATATCCCCCGCTCTTCGGTGATTTCACTGTAGAGAAACAATATGAATTGCTAGTATCCTTTAACAAAGTGCGAAAAGAATTCAGAAAAGAGCAAATACTCATTTTATTTATTCTACATTTTATGTTTTTGAGTTTAGAAGAGAGTTTAGAAAATATTTCCTTTATGTAAAATGGATGACTTTACTGTTTCTAGTCTACATGAATCAAAAAATGAGTGGGGTTCACGTTTATTAACAATTTTAACGCCTCATATTGTTGAAGGTTTACGTTCCATTTTTGAAGAAGCAGTTAAATTATGCAGAGATAACGGCGAAATGGATAAATATTTAATGACCTTTCAAAATTTTATTACGAGAATCCCTAAATGGAACCCAACTATTATAGAATCTGAAAGAGTGCGAATTGTGGACAAAAGTGGTTGCGGTTATTTAGAAGATTTAGTCACATGTGTTCACATTATTCAATTGAAACTTTTGTCTGCTATTAGAGTTGGTCAAAAACAAAAGAAGATTGATATTACAATTCCAAAGTTAGATGATTTCATTCATAAGATTTATATTAATGTTGCTAGAAAAATCTATAAGAATGTTTATCTATTTGAGCTCAATATTCCTCCATTGCAAATACAAAAGCATCAGCGAGAATTAGAAATTATAGTTCAAGAATGCATTTTAAATACAGTGAGAGATAGCATTCCGGTGGAGGCCATTTTGCAAGCATATATGGACGAAACTGTGGAAGAGCATGTTACTGAGGAGATTAAGGAACAAGAAATTGAAGACCCTAATAAATCTGCTGAAAAGGCAAACGAGAAGCCTCAAATTATATCTGAAACCAAGG
>CAINVS010000256.1 GCA_903854205.1 uncultured Bacteroidota bacterium
CAATGCTTCATATGAAAGGCTGTGATTCAAATAAAACTGTCCCCCTATTTAAATAATCTTTGAAAGCAGCTTTAGATCATTGTATTCACGTTTTGTCAAATCGAGTAGATAAGCAAATTCTCATATTCCTTTTCTGAAAAAGATTCATCGAGCAACTTCTCTTCAAAAGGCCTAATTTTAGCTAATATCAGTTCATTTCAGTTTGACCAAAAAATTTTGCAAAACTCAGGAAGGCATCAAAACCTTTATTTTATCAATATGCTGTGGTTCAATTCCTATACTTTTCAGATAAAAAACAAAGGTATCCAAAGAGGTTTTTTCAGGCTTAAAGCCAAATTCAACTTTTAGTTTACTATTGTCCAGTACAGGACGATATTGCAAAAACAGCAATTGTTCGGGACCATATTTGGAAAGTCCTATCGGACGAAGTATTGATAACATAGTACGAAGGAAACCCGTCGACAGCTCGCGATAAGGCTTGCCCAAAAGTTGCGCCAAATCTTTATTTACCAAAGCCCCATCACCTACCAAATTGTAAATACCGCTTTTATCGCTGAAAATCGCCTGTCGCAAACAGGCTGCAGCATCCTCATCCCAAATAAAAACAAAGGGACTTTTGAATCCTTTCAAACCCAAGATACGCTTTTTTTTAAAAAGTGCCGTAATCAGATTATCAGTTTTTGCACCCAAAATAGTACCGATTCGGAATATTGTCTGTTCCATTTCAGGATATTTGGTCCTATATTCGGCCAACATTTCTTCGACAAGTCTTTTATGATCTGAATAGGCAAAAATCTTATTTCCCCGGACAGGGTCAGACTCCCTAAGCCATTCCGGATTGTCGGCATAATAGCCGTAAGCTGCACCGCTGGAAGAGATGATAATTCTTTTGCAGCCGCTTTCCAAAGCAGCATCCAATAGTTTTTTTGTCCCTTCAACATCTATTTGATATTGTATTTCCCGTGGCATACTTTGGGAATCGAGTACAGCCGCGAGATGAAGAATGACTTGGGGACGATATTTAAGACAAATCTCTTTCATTCTTTCACCATCACGGATATCGGCCTGTTCATAAATAACTGATTTCAGACGTTTCTCCTCGGCCATTTCCCTCAGATCAGTACAAACCAAGGTTTTAATGATCACTGAATTCAGGTCTTCCTGCATTTTTTTTAATACAATACTGCCCAGGTAACCCGCAGCACCTGTTATTAAAACATTCATATTATGTAGCCTACGAGATTTAATAATTGTTGTTCCTTCATCCAATTTTACAATAAAAAATTTGAACAAAAAATACGAATTGATTTCAAAACCCAAAATTAACAAAATAAAAACAGAAAAATACTGCATTTTTAAAATGTCAGACAACCAAAAAGTAAAAATAGGCATCTATCCATTCAGACGTCATTAAAAATGAATTTATCTAAAAAATCTCAATATATGAAAAGCTTAAAATTATTGTTTGCAGTGCTTTGTCTGCTGTCCTTTCAGGTGATAGGTTATGCCGGTGGATTTTTAATAGTAATGCCCGATGCCCACAGCAATCCCAATCAGGTACTTCGTCCCGGCCAGGTAAATCCGGCCCTCTTTCCTTTGGAAACCCGTTCCACAAAAATTGAAGCCAAACTGTTTGAACAGACCGCGACAACAACCATAGAACAGGTCTTTTACAACCCTACCGGGCGTCGACTCGAAGCCTATTTCCTTTTTCCGGTACCCAAAGGTGTTGTCATCAGTAAATTTTCGATGAATATCAATGGCAAAATGCAGGAAGCAGAACTGCTCGATGCAACAAAAGCCCGCCAGATCTATGAACAGATTGTAAGAAAAGCTCAGGACCCGGCCCTACTGGAGTATTATAATCAGGGTATGTTCCGTGTTCGCATCTTCCCGATCGAACCAAATTCTGAACAGCGCATTCAACTTACTTATACCGAAACGCTGACCAAAGATAATGGGACAATAGCCTATACTTTTCCGCTCAACACATCAAAATATTCAGCTAAACCATTGAATGAGATTAGTATGCGTGTGATGGTAGAAGGAAACAGTAAATTAAAAACGGTCTACTGCCCTACTCATGAAGTGGAAATTATCCGAAAAGGTGAAAAACAGGCCACTGTTGGTTTTGAAATGAAAAATATTCGTCCCGACAGAGATTTTGAATTGTATTGGAATATGGACAATTCCGATTTGGGGCTATCCATGCTCAACTTTCAGGACGGCAAAGAAGACGGCTATTTCTTTATCAATGTAAGTCCCGGTTTTGGTGATGAAAAAGAAGTTGTACAAAAAGACATTGTATTTGTCATGGATAAATCCGGTTCCATGTCTGACAAGAAAATGGTTCAGGCCAAAAAAGCGCTGAAGTTTTGTATTGAAAATCTGAATCCGGGAGATCGTTTCGAGGTTGTGCCTTTTTCAACAGAAGCTACTTCTCTTTTTGGACAGGTTGAAGATTTTAATGCTGCTTCCAAAAAGAAGGCCATTGATTTTATAGAATCCCTTCGCGCTATTGGCGGAACCAATATTGATGAGGCTTTGCAGTTGGCGATGGAATCTCAGAAAACTAAATCTGATCGTCCATTTTTCATCATTTTTATGACAGATGGCAAGCCAACTATCGGAGAAACCCAAGAAGATGCGCTCCTGAAAAAAATTATGTCTCATAACAAAAGCAATGTGCGCATTTTTACCTTTGGCATCGGCACAGATCTGAATACGCATTTGTTGGACAAAATGACAGAGATGACCCGTGGTCATCGCACCTATGTGTTGGAAGATGAGGATATCGAGATTAAAGTTTCGGATTTTTACGAAAAGGCTTCCTCTCCGGTTCTGACCGATGTAAAGGTAAGTTTTGACAAAAGTGTACGTATTTCAGATGTATATCCAAAGGATTTACCCGATATGTTTAAAGGCGCCACAATCAGTCTTATGGGCCGTTACAGCGGAAAAGGCAAAGGAACAGTGACTGTGACAGGCAAGGTAAATGGTAAAGATCAAAGCTACAGCTATGAAGTAAATTTCGAAGAAAACCATACAAGACACAATTTCATTCCCAGCCTTTGGGCTTCGAGAGCAGTAGGCTATCTTCTCGATCAAATCCGTCTTCATGGTGAAAACAAGGAATTAGTTGACGAGGTAGTCCGTCTTGCAAAAAAACATGGCATCATTACACCCTATACCAGTTATTTGATTTTGGAAGACGAAGCTATTGCAGCTAATAACAATCAAGTACGTCCGAATGATCAGATCCTTCGTCCACGTGCCATGCAGGCACCTCAGCTGGACCGTGAACTTAATTTTGAAGAGGTGGAAGGAACAATCGGCACCCGCAGCGAAGCTAAAAAAAGCGGCAGCAGCGGAGTTCGGGCCAGCAAAGAATTACAGGACATGAACAAAGCTGACAATCTCAGTGCAACAAAACAGGGAGAATCCCGATTGGCGTACAAGGACAAAAGCGGTATCGACCACAATCTTTCAGAGGGAATCAATAATGTACAGGGCCGTGCACTTTACCAAAATAACAATACTTGGTTGGATGCAAATTTGGCCCTGGAAACTGAGAAAAATAAAAACTTAAAAACCAATCGTGTAAAATTCAATTCAGAAGAATATTTCAAACTGATGCAACGCGAGGGCGCCAACGAATTTTTGGCATTGGGCCGCAATGTCCGATTCATGTTGGATCAAGAGGCTATAGAAGTTTACGAATAAGTCATTGTTTTAAATTGTTTTATATAGGAAGGGGTGCTTAACAGGAGCATCCCTTTTTTTGTTGACTACTTGACATTTGAATATTTTTGTTTTATATTTGTGTGACAAAAAAAACAAATTCATTTTATGTCACAAGATTTTGATAAAATCCTAAAAGAAAACATTGAGGAAACAATTCTGCCTTTGGTTAGGAAAATCCTTGGTATAGAGCCTGATTTGGTGGAAGAAATACCCGATGACCTTCAAAGAACAATTGAAAGGAAACCCGATTTTATGAAAAAAATCACTGAAAATGATTCAGTGTATATATTACATGTAGAATATCAGACAACTGATGAAAGCGAAATGCTTCAGCGAATGTTGGAGTATTTTGGGATTTTGTACAGAAAATACAATCTTGATATAAAACAATATGTTTTTTACATTGGAAATAAAAGTTCAAAAATGAAAAATGAGCTTTACCTATCTGATATTCAGTATCGTTTCAACATTATAAACTTACAGGATATTTCATACAGAGAATTTATAAA
>CAINVS010000257.1 GCA_903854205.1 uncultured Bacteroidota bacterium
AAATAGTTACCCCTATTTCGTTTCACGGTCCTTCGGTTCAAAACCAAAAAAACGAGTAAGTGCTTAGTTTCACAGCAATTTAGGCTTGGAACCCGAAGGCTCCGCGAAGCGAACCCCGAAGGGCTCCGCGAAGCGAATAGAATTTCTAATGACGGATCTGGGTTTAATTATTATAGCTTTTTTTGACTGTCAGCGAGGCAACAAGAAAATGGACTATGCCGATCAGAGATTGGGGTTTAATTTTGAGCAATTTCTAATTATTTTTGAAAAACGAATGAAATTTTAATAACATACTTTTTTTAACTTACACACTTAGAGGGATAGTGTCTTTGGGCAGCCTAAGATGATTTATAAACTCTTCTATTCAGCGACATTAACTTCAAAATGTAAAATTGTTTCATATTCTTCAGTATTAAAATACAAAGCAATTTTCTGCTTTTGAAGGCTGGTTCTCCCTCTTGGTTTATACTTCACCTTCAATTCTAAAGTTTCTCCGGGTTGAATAGGTGTTTTTTCAAATTCGAGAATAACACATGTACTATAACTCCTAAATCTTAAGAAATGAAGCACATTTACACCAGTATTAGTTATATGAAAGACTAATTCTTTGCCTTCCTTGCCACAGTTTAATTTTTGATTCTGCCCTTCTATTTTAATCGTGGTATATGTAGATTTAATACTATCTTTTTCAAAACCATCCGGCATATATTTAATTGGGTTTTCACTGGGAAAGGATGTTCTTACTCTAATAAATTCACCTTGAGGCTGCTTTATTTCATACGCTGTAACCGAAGTGGGCTTAGATTTTTTACTAACTACCAAATCTTTTTTTTCTGATTCAACGAAGGAAAAAGTACCATAAAATTCTTTAACCTTATAAAATGCCTGTTCGGAAATAAATTTCCCTTGTTTATCAATTAGTCTCCACGTATGAGCATTATTATCTTCATCGGCGGTATCTACCCAGCTGACACCATCTTTAAAATCAAGTGCGGCTCTGAATTGTGGCTTAATAATAATATTACCTTGCATATCCATTGCTCCCCATTTTAAATTGCTTTCAACGTAAGTATTAATCCAAACTAAACTATCAGAAAATTCCCTATTAGTCAAATAGTTTTTTGGTAATATATTTCTTTTACCTTCATTATCTATAAAAATAGAACTGTCACCAGAAATTAAAAAGCATCCATTTTGAAACCCCTTAGCAATTGGCTGAAAACCGGATTTTAATATGATTACTTTTGGAGAATAATATTTTATGTTAAAAATTTTGAAATCAGTTGATTCGGAATTAGATAGTTCATGATATTCTGTGGTCAATCCTTTATCGGTTAATTTTAAATTGTACCAATACCCATCCTTAATATTACCGTCTGTTTCATGTTCGGACGAAAGCAATACTTCTTTTCCTCCATAATTTACCCAAGCCTCATTTTTGTCAAAATCTTGCACAAATGTGTAAACAGGAGGAAGCAGGAAATTTCCAGTTTTATCGACCAGCCCCCATTTTTTTTCAGGATTTTCTAACCCTTCTATGGAAGTACATATATTCTTAAACTCAAATTGAAAGGGTAGGCGAAAACCTGATTCATGGATTAAATTCCATGTCCCATCAAAACAGAACCAATATTCTTTGCTTTCTTTTGCATCGTTAGATACCCAAGCCCAGCCGTTTTTAAATTTATAAACAGCACTATATATAGGTTCAATTAGATATTTTCCTGAAGCGTCTATCAAACCCCATTTTTTGGAACCGTCATTAAGCTCATTATAAACCCAGGCTTTGTTATTCGTTTGAAAGTCACTGACACCAGCAAATATGGCATCTGTAATAGTGTCACCCTTGATACCAATAAGGCCAAATTTATCGTCCTTTTTGTAAAATCTTTTCAGTTTTACCCACGAAACACCATTTTGAAATCCATTGATGTCATCAAATAGGTTTAATTGCCAATTAAATACAGGGTCAATAACAAAATTGCCTAAACTATCTATTGTCCCCCATTTATCTTGATGTTTGACCCAAGCTATGCCATCAGAAAAATTAAGAACATCTTGGAAGGGGGTGCTATTGATAATTTTACCGCTTTTATCAATCAAAATCCAGTATTTAAAGGGAAATTTACCTGTTTTTACCCAAACAATATCCCCATAAAATAACTTTGTTTCACTAAAACTTTGTTCAGTAAATGCCTTTGTATGCAAATTGAATAAACCAAAGTTTGAAGAACTGTAGTACCCATTTTCATTATAAATAAGTCCATCCTCATCACTGACAAATGCAATACCTGGTTCAATAGGCGTTATATTTTTAAATTTAGGTTCTAAAAGAAAATTTCCATTTTTATCAATGATACCCCATTTGTTATGTAGTTTTACCCATGCGAGTCCACCTTCAAAATTTATAACATCCTGAAAGTCTGTTTCTAATAATATATTCCCTTTAAGGTCAATAAGTGAAAAAAGTAAAGGATATTCATTGTTTTCCCAATAGTAGTTCGGTCTCTCTTTTGTAATCCATGCAACACTATCACTAAAAATATTAAATTGTTCATATTGTGGCTCAATCACATATTCGCACCTACTATTTATAAGCCCCCATTGACTTTGTGCAGGACATAAAATAAAGTGCTGAAACAATAGTATTAATAATATTTTTTTCATTTAAACAAATAGGTTTTAAGTATAAGTAGTTAGACATAATGAACAAGGCAAATTAAGGATGTTAAGTATAGTCTTCTGTATTGTATAAGTTCAGTTAAACAGATAAAATCTTCTTTTCTAAAGTCCGGAAAATCTTTCTTTATTAAGTTAAAAATACCTTCCCGAATATCCTTTGGGATTTCTTTTTTACTGATATGACTTTTTTTCATTTTGGTTTTTTACAATGCTTTGCAAATCAGGATTGCATTTTGTGGAAAATAGATTGTTTATAAGCAATTAGCGTTATAACGTTTTTGAAAGTTATTTGGAATATTGGTATTGTGGAGAGCTTTGAGTGTACGACATGCTTTTTAAAGTTTATGCTTTCAGCGAATTATCAGATTGTGTCAGAAGTAAAAATCCCTAATGCAAATTATACCCACATTAAGAAAACTTAGCCGCAGCCCTCTCCATCCTGTCATTCATCGCAAGTCCCATCCCATATTCCGGCATTCTTTCTACCAGAATCATATCCAATTCCAGGCTGTCCAGATAATGCAGTGCCGCATAGAGCTTGGGCGCAGCCTCGTTCAGATCTGCATTTGAACTTAAAATTACCATTCTTTCAGGCAATATTTCGGGATATTCTCTGCTCAGGCTGATCACGCCAATTTTTTTTCTGCAATTATTATTAATAATAGGGGAGAGGTCCTCTGCCAAATACATAACAGTATTGGGTGAATAATGCTGACTGAGCATTCCGGGAGAAACCGGTGCCGTATTGTCATTCATTTTGAAGCGAATATCTGGCAAAAATGACTGCAGTTCTTCCAACCTGAGTGCCCCCAACCTGTGCAAAAATGGCACCCCATCCTGAAAACCGATGACGGTTGATTCAAGTCCCTGTCTGCAGGGTCCCCCATCCAAAATATATGGTATTTTACCCCCAAGCTGTTTCATGACATGCTCTGCAATAGTAGGACTGATATACCCAAAAGGATTGGCACTTGGCGCTGCAAGTGGAAAATCGAGCTGATTCAGTAGTTCCAGTGTGAGCGGATGATTGGGAATGCGTATAGCCACATCAGCTTTACCTGCGGTTGTAACATCTGGAACAATCGACTTTTTAGGCAAAATTATCGTTAGCGGTCCCGGTGAAAAATGTTCGAAAAGATGATAGGCAACTGCCGGAATTTCTTTTGCATATTTATCCAATTCTTCCAGTCCTTTTATATGAACTATTAGCGGATTGTAGAGCGGACGCTTCTTTGCCGCAAAAATTTTATGTACAGCCTTTTCATGCAGGGCATTGCCTGCTAAGCCATAAACCGTTTCGGTAGGTATGGCTACAGTTTCATCCGCTTCAAGAAATAAGGCAGCTTTTTTTAGATCGGTTCCGGTTTCAGTGTGAAACGCTGTCATAAAATATTTGTTAATAATTGCCAATCAAGGTTGAAATATCAAAGTTAAACATAATCGCATTGCGCTGCCGCGAGCTTTTTTTACTTTTTTATTGAATTTTCAAGCTTGGCTCTGTACTCGAAATGGCCGCTTCCATATGCTGGTGCTTCCGACAAATGGACAAGGTGTTTGCGACGCGTTTATTTTTTTTAAATAAAATCAATATTTTAAAAGATTACAACCCTTGATTCGCAATAAGTAATTTTCAAAATTAAAAAGCATGAACGCTGATATGTTTAATACACGAATAACACTGATCAACGCAGATTTTTGAGGAGCTCGGCGTATTATTGAAATTTCAAATCCACCTTTCTGATTACTTTTATCTTTTATCTTTAAACTTTTAAAAATTCTCTTCTTTCTTTTTAATATTCACGTAACTCCAGAGCGCATAAGATAGGCCGGCATTTGGGATAAGACAGAGCAGTTCCCAGGCTGAACGCAAACCAGATTTCCAGTGCGGATGTTCCATAAAAAATAACGCTACAGATGCCAGCATTAATAAGGTTCCCCAAAACAGAATTCCGGCAAAGCCGATTTTCTGAAGCGGTTTTACCCAGAGTACAACAATAATGAGGCATTCCACTATGCCAAGCGCAATGAGCAGATAAGATGCAGTATTTTGATCAGTGCCAAAAACATTTTGAAGGCCATTATGCCAACTGTCTTTTTGACCATAATACCAACCGAAGGCATACCATGCATATCCGCCAAGAGTCAATGTCAGTGAAATTTTAAGTGTATTCATGATCCTGCCGATTGGTATCTTTGTAAACTGCAGCTGATAATAGAGTAAGGGAGTTGCAATTTGAGATGCATACAGAAAAAGAGTCGGAACCTCACAATCATTGGAGGCTCTGTAAAGCTGTGCCAACAAAAGCAGAGTAGCTGAGTACACCACATAAATATAGCCCCATCGGGAATCCCTATTGTCCAGTGTAAAACAAAAAATAACGCCAAGCAGATAAACCCAACCCGTAACAGCTGTCCATTTACCTACAAACCAATCTGTAAATCCCAACTGTTTTGTAAATAAAAACTCGTATGGGGCATCCCAAAACAGATGCTGCCAGGCCCTACCTACAAGCAGAATGGCCACTGTAATCTGTAGAATTCTTATGATCTGATATCGTAACACGGAAAAGAGTTTATTACTAACGGAATGCAGTAGAACGTTCACTGTCCAATTTTATCAGAATGGACATCATGAGTGAAAAAGAAATCATGGAAGAACCTCCGTAGCTGATAAATGGAAGCGGAATACCAATGACAGGTAATAACCCCATGGTCATACCCATATTTACAAAGATATGAAACAATAAAATAGCTGCTACCGAGTAGGCATAATATTTTGCAAAACTCAGGCGCTGTCTTTCTGCAATATATAATATACGAAGCAACAAGGTCATAAATAATACTAAGAGTATTATACTACCCAAAAAGCCCCATTCTTCACCCACAGTACAGAAGATAAAATCTGTTGATTGTTCAGGGACATAGTCCAATTTTGTCCGCTCGCCTTCCAGAAAACCTTTACCTAAAAAACCGCCTGATCCGATAGCGTATTTCGATTGTTCCAGATTGTACAAAGAACCTAAAGGGTCACATTTTTCAGGTCGCAGCCAAACCCAGATCCTTTCTTGTTGGTGAATTTTTAAGATATTGTTTACCAAATAATTGACGGAGGAACTGTAAAGCATTGCGACGGCAATACCCCCAAATGTCAAAACTGTAATCTGCCAATTTCTCTTTAGCAGATTTAATGCAGAAACTAAGACTAAAAGGCCCAATTGCAATGCAATTGTGAGGAACATCTGAGTGCCGGAAAAATAAAGTGATAGCAGCGCCAATACGGAAAATCCCATACTCAAACGCTCGTCCTTTTTCCAAAATCTCAATAATGTAAAATTTCCGATAATTAGGAGTATATGAAAAATACCCCATATTTTGTCCACCATCAATGCAGCTATTGATAAGGCAATAAGAATGAGTCCGATGATAAAAACACCTGAAGGAAGTCCAGCTCTGAAAAGTACCAGTAGAAAGGAAAGGTAAACCAAAGTTGATCCTGTATCATTCTGTATTAATACCAATAATAAAGGTAGGCCAATGACAACAAAGGCCTGCGCTTTACCGGTAAAACTCTGCATGCGTACATCCGGCAGGCTGAGCAGGGAGGCCAGAGCCAGGGCCGTGGCTGTTTTTCCAAATTCTGAAGGTTGAAAGCGGAATCCGCCGATGTCGAACCAGGAAGTCGAACCATTAATGGGTTTTGTGAATAATACGGCAATGAGCAGTACTAAAACTACCCCCAAAATGACAAAGGCTAAATTCTGAAAGATCCTACCCTCGATGAATTGTATAAAAACGAAGAGAAGAATTCCAGCAGCAATCCAGATAAGTTGTTTGCCGTAGTTTTTATCCAAATTTAATAAGCCGCTGAAAGTGTCCGGATTGTATTCCGAGGCAAAAATCATAGTCCAGCCTGTTGCCATCAACAGAAGGCAAAGCAGGACGGCTATCCAGTCATAACCGCTCAGATCTATCAGACTTTTTCTCGAACTGTTCATTTGTAAATGCTTACTTATTTATAAAAAGCCATACGCATATTGACCAAAAGCGTCTCTATAATTTTCATATTGGGTATATCGGGCAGTTTGCTGCTGTTTTTCAGTTCAGCGAGCCTTTCAATTTTTGCTTCGGCCTTATCAAGCAGGTCATTAAAATCAAAATCACCGCTTCTGATTTTTAGTAATTCCTCCCGATTGGGTCGTTTTACAACAATTTTACCGTCTTTAAGCAGATCTTCAGCCATATCGAGCAGGCGAAAGGTGTGCATCATATTTTTGGAATCGTAGTTTTTATTGTGGCTCATTGTGTTATTATAACGCTCCTCATTTCTGTTATCCACCCATTCCCAATATTCTTTGTACTGTTTACAGTGCTGTGTATAGGTATCTTTGCTGAAATGCAGATAGGCAATAGGTTTTTCGCCTTTTGGAATGCTGCTCATCTGCACCTCATTGGCATTGCTGCCCGATAATAGACCTTTGTAGCCCAATTTTCCGCTTTCATCATAAAAAAGGGCAAATAGCTCTTTGATGTGAGGGACATTGATAATGCCGCATTGATCGGCTTTTTTGTCATTTGTTTTCAACCAATTAATAAAAGGTAGTGCCCCCTGTTCATGTGTGACAAAACAAAAATTAAGCGGCGTTTTTCTTTCCGGTTCAACCGGGTTGACAATCTTTTTATTCAGTCCTCTTGCTTTTTTTATCTGTGATGCTGCATAATGTACAAAGGTTTCTGCACAGAGCTTCGATAGGAACATATCGCTTTTTATTCTGTCAAAAATAGGGTCCCGGTAAATGACCAAAGTTTCTTCCACATTAAGCATTTCCAGGATATTTGGATTGTTTTTTGACAGCAATTCAATGAAACGCCCCAATTCATAAAAAACAATGTCATTGCTCTCATTGCTCACCTGAGGAATGTACTCCATACCGAAATACTTTTCTTTCGGCATTACAAACACACCTCTTATATCTGTGTCGGAATGTGGGAGGTCAAGCCCATAAGCCCGACTACCAGTGATACATTCAAAAATGATACAGTTTTTTTCTCTCAAATCCTCAATATTCACCATTATAAGATTTTATAACCATTCTGAAAAAGGCATCGAGCATATCTGTTTTTGTAGCAATTTCTTCGGTTGCATCGGCAATTGTGTAGCAACGGACAAACTGTTTTTCAACAAATTCCGAGAGTTCGGGAATGAGTTTTATTGTGTCGCCTTCTTTCAGGGCCATTTTAATGTCCCAAAGTTCCATGATGATGTTGTAAATAGCCGGATAGGGCTGTAAAACTGCTACCAGTTCCATAAATGTCATAGGCGGAGCCGTCTTTTTATCGGCAACCCACATTGCCGCAAGTAAAGGACGCAATACATAAAAGTATTTTTTTACATTCACTTCCATTTCATTCACCAGTCCTTTTCGATAGGAATTTTTTGCCAATCCCAAATAATGATGCATCGTAGAACGCGGCTGAAAGAAATGCTGTGCCAATGCCCATAGTGAAGCTTTAAAATCTACATCAGTCTGATAGACAATAGGTGATTGCAACCATTCAAAAGGCGTTGCATTAGATTTTATTAAAAGTCTGAGCACCTTTCTGATGTCCCAGCCATTGATATCCAATTCTTTATCAATAAAAAGATCCATACCGTCATCCTGTGGCAAAACAGAAAGATACCAGTTTGTAGGATGCAGAAAGATAAATCGAACATCGTAATCACTGTCAGGCGAGGCAAAGCCCCAACCCCGGCTGCCGCTTTCGCAGGCATAGAGGATACGGATATTGTTTTCTTCGGCAATTCTGTTCAATTCTGTCTGTATAAGCGATTTAACTGCCGGGTCTATTGGGGTTATCGGTCTGTTCATCTTAATCTATATTCTCTGTTTTATCAGGATTTTTTAACCTTATGGAAGATTGTGCGGGATTTTTGCTCATCAGATTGGCGTTCATCATCGATGTTTCCAATGCTTTTCTTGCCTCACCCCTTATTTCACCTTTCAGGTATTTTTCAATCATTAGACTGGCAATAGGAGCGGCAAATGAAGAACCATACCCAGAATTTTCTACATATACTGCTATGGCAATTTTAGGATTTTCCTTTGGCGCAAAAGCAATGAAGGTGGAGTGGTCTATACCATGCGGATTTTCTACAGTTCCGGTTTTTCCGCAAACGGAAATATCTGAGATCATAGCCCTGCTTCCGGTCCCGGCCAAAACTACCTTTTCCATTCCGTCCACAATATGTTCAAAATGTCTTGGATGTACTTTTGTAAACTGTTTTTCTTTAAAGCGTTTTAATACATCGCTTTTATCACCTTTAAATTCTTTGGCAAAATGCGGTATGTAAAAAAAACCTCTGTTGGCAATAATAGCTGTCAGATTGGCCATCTGTAATGGTGTAATCTGCAATTCACCCTGCCCGATTCCTATAGAGGCTGAGTTGGAAAAGCGCCAACGGCCTTTTCCGTATCTTTTGTCAAAATATTCGATGGTTGGAATATTGCCCATCATTTCACCCGGAATATCAATGCCTATTTTACGGCCCAAGCCAAAGGCATTCAGATGTTCCACAAGTTTATTCATACCCTTTTCGGGGAAGTCATATCCGTAAAGATTGATAATTTCTTTGTAGGTATTACAAAAATAATTATTGCAGGAATACTGAATGGCCGATTCTACATTAGTTATAGCCCCATGACCGTGACATCCGATTCTTAAATTTCCAAACGTGAATGCACCCGGACAACTCAAGCTTTCATCATGCGTCATAGCGCCTTCCTGAAGGACTATGGCTGCCAAAACAGTTTTAAAAATCGAGCCGGGAGGGTACTGTGCCATCAGTGCACGATTGAAAAGCGGATCGGTGGAATCGGAAGAAAGCAATGCAAATGCATTGCCCCTTTTGTTGTCGATGGCCAAAATATTCGGGTCGTAGGTAGGTGCACTTACCATGGCTAAAATCTCACCGGTAGAAGGTTCAATAGCTACAAGGGCACCAATTTTATTTTTCATGAGATCTTCTGCATAGCGCTGCAGGGTCAGGTCTATGGAACTGACAAGGTCATAGCCGGACTCAGCTGCTTTGTCCATGGAACCGTTTTTGTAGCGGCTCTGTATTTTTCCCCATTTGTCTTTCAATACATGTTTTTCACCGCGTTTTCCGCGAAGCTGTACTTCATAAGCCATTTCCAGACCACTGGCACCAATATAGTCACCCTGTTTGTAAAAAGCCTTATTTTTTTCAATCTGCTTGGGACTCACTTCACTGATATAACCGAGGATATGCGCCCCAATGTTTACTGGATAGCCTCTGACATTGCGTATTACACTTTCAAATCCGGGAAATTCATACAAATGCTCTTCGAATCTGGCAAAGCTGTCAGGTTCAATTTTTGTCATAAAATCGAAAGGTTTGCGCTTGGAAAAACGCATATCGGTCCAGTCTTTTTCCATTAGAGTGGAGAATTGGAGAGGGCTCAGGCCCAAAAAACTGCAAAACCGGGCGGTGTCAATATTGCTTCGTTTTACCGATTCATAGGTAGCCTGCAGGTCGTAAAGTGCCAGATTGTAAATGAGCAGACTGTCATTCCTGTCGTAAATCAATCCTCTTGAGGGATATTGTGTGATTATCTGCCGGAAACTCTGTTTCCGCTGATAAGAGGTATCCCAAATCTGCAGCTGAAAGCAGCGGAACGCCAAAACGACCCCAATAAGCACAACAAGGCCCTGCAGTACTTTATAACGGGATTGAAAAAGGTCGTTTGACATATATTTGTCTAGTGTTTTGGATTGAAAATGAACTGATAAAGAATGACGAGCAGCATCGAGAGTATAAAACCGAGAAAAATTCTTGCCAGCAGGAAAAGACTAAGCGAAAGCTCTTCGAAAAGAACAATAAAAAGCATGTGCAGCAAGGTAATCACGGCACTGTAGCGTATAAACCAGCGCAGTCCGAAACTGTTTTTTGTCAGTGCTTTACCCACCTCAAAACCGCCGCGGGGTTCCAAAAGTCCACAAATTAGTGGTCGCGAGAAACTGAGCAATGCCACTACCGAAGCATGCAATCCGAAAGAATTGTAAAAAACATCGACACTTATGCCCATCAGAAATCCCAAAAAAACCAGCAGACCATGCGGTATTTCCAAAGGCAGCAGCATGATAAAAATGGGGTAAATGAAAATATAAATATGCTTAAAACCTATGTACTGAAGTACAAGGCCCTGAATCAGAAGCAGTAAAAAGAATCTGAAAATATTTACAATATAGACATTGCTGAACATATAAAACTACTGTTATTTAACCGCCTTTTCTTCAATTTCTTTACGTTCTTCCCGCATCAGATCATCCACTACATATACATATTGCAGTTTATTCATGTCAACAAAGAGGTTTACCTGAATACTGTAAAAATTGCTACCGTGTTCAAAACTGTATGATTCAATTTTTCCGATCATGACACCTTCCGGAAACATGGAGGAATAACCGCTTGTGACTATTGTATCGCCCCGCAGAACTTTTGCATGTTTTGGAACTGCCTCCAGAGTCATTTTCTGCGGATCCATACCGTGCCAGGTCATGACACCAAAATAGCCGGTTCTTTTTACTTTGGCACTGATTCTTATGTCCTCGTGAAGTACTGACATCACCGTAGAATAATGCTGCGAAACGGCTATTACAACGCCTGCAACACCTTCTCCGATACCGTTGAGCACGCCCGAATTTAGCCGTATACCATGCTTTGAACCCCGATTTAGGGTCAGATAATTACTTCGGCGCTGTATGGAATTATTAATGACAATTGCCTCGGTATATTTGTATTGCTGATTAAAATCCGCATCTTTTACAAAGGCGGTATCTGTAAGATTTGAAAACTGTGATCCGGGCAATTTCATTTTTAGGCGCGCATTTTCCTTGGCCAATGAGTCATTCACGGCCGAAAGGTTCCAGTATCGCATCCAGCGATTGGTATAATCATACACATTGCCCACCGTACGGTTCGAAGAACTGAGAAAGGCACTTTTTTCGGAAGTCATATTTTGTGAAAAATACAAATACAGTGAAAAAAATTCCAGAATCAGAAAAACAAAAAATCCGTTAAACCGGAGGAAAAACAAACCTATTTTATTCATAATTGACTGAACATTGTCAGAAGGCAGATTATCAGATCAGTAAGTAGCTTATTGACTTCAAAACACTTGGAAGCTTAAAAAACATTGTACTTTGCGCCCTTTGCGTATACCTTTGCTTCTTTGCGGTAAAATTATAGATCCAGTATAAAAACACAAAATGTCGGAAATCGGTTTTGCCAATTTCCAACATCCTGTAATTGTATTACAATCGGAAAGCTCCCGACCCCGATTTTCAAATCTTAAAGATTTTTTTGAGAAATGAGGAAGGAAAATTTAGCAATATTTTTCAAGGCAATACCTGTGCCGCGAACCACTGCGCGTAACGGATCTTCAGCAATATGCACAGGCAATTTTGTTTTCTGACTGATTCTTTTGTCCAAACCGCGAAGCAGAGCACCACCACCGGTTAAGTAAAGTCCCGTGCGGTAAATGTCGGCAGCAAGTTCCGGCGGTGTACTTTCCAAAGCTTTGAGGATAGCCTCTTCGATTTTGGAAATTGATTTGTCGAGACATTGGCTGATTTCGCTGTAAGTTACAAAGATCTGTTTTGGAATCCCCGTCATCAGGTCGCGTCCGTTTACGGCATAGTCAGCCGGCGGATTTTCAAGTTGATTAATTGCAGCGCCAACATGTATTTTTATCTGCTCAGCAGTTCTTTCCCCGATGAGGAGATTGTGCAGACGGCGCATATAATTGACAATGTCGAAAGTAAATTCATCTCCCGCTGTGCGGATAGACTGATCGCAGACAATTCCTGCAAGAGCAATAACGGCAATCTCGGTCGTTCCGCCTCCGATATCAATAATCATATTACCGACCGGCTCAGTGACATCCAAACCGATACCAAGGGCAGCAGCCATCGGTTCGTGTATGAGATAGGTTTCTCTGGAGCCCACATGCTCGGCCGAGTCGAATACGGCGCGTTTTTCCACCTCGGTAATACCCGATGGAATACAGATGACCATGCGCATATTGCGAAGCAGTTTGCGTCGGTTGGGGATCATGTCGATAAGGCCCTGAATCATGCGTTCGGCAGCTTCAAAGTCGGCAATAACACCATCTTTAAGCGGACGAATGGTTTTGATTTTCTGGTGCGTTTTCTCGTGCATCATCATCGCCTTTTTTCCCACGGCGATTACAACATTGGTATTGCGGTCAACAGCCACAATAGAAGGTTCGTCCACCACTACCTGATCATTATGAATGATCAATGTATTGGCCGTGCCAAGGTCAATTGCAATTTCCTGAGTAAAAAAGCTGAAAAGTTTTCGAATATTAAACATTATATATTTAGATTGTGATAGTTGGAACAGAAAGAGTTAGGACTTCGGTCTAATCGGCTGTAAAATTAGAAATTTTATTCCATTCTTCTAAATATAAAGCGATCAATTAATTTTAATGATACCTGTTTGTTCAACTCTTGTGTTTTCTGCAACAATAAATCAGTGTTGATAATTTTTTTATAAACTTACCCAGGTATGAAAATATTAATTTGTCTGTTTTGGGTTTTGCTTTTTCCTGTTTTGGGGGAGTCATAATTCAACACAATTAATACCATAAAAAGGATATTCCCGAGCCTCCACGCAGGCGCAAAGTATCTCTCAACTTCTTTTATGATGGAGCATACCGCCATCCTGCCTTGTTTCCACTAGAAATACAGGCAAGAAAGATGCAGAAAGAGTCAGATGAAATTGATGTAAACAATGAAGTTTTTGCAACTGAAATAAAATTGCAGCCTAATCCAAGTAAGGATTTGGTAAGACAATATTTAGTTTGCCCTATGGTAAAAATGAGGCTATGATAAAAGTGATAGATGTCAATGGCAAGCTTTTGTATAGGCAGTGGCTATTTATTAACAGGAGTAGGTGCAAACAATCAATTCAATGCGACTTTATGGTCTGTATTTGCCTTTGCAGATACAACAGGGCAGTTGCTGTGGCATGAAGATATTGTTGGTGATAATGCTTGAAACTTTTTGTTGTCAAGCTAATTCAGAACAAGTCAGATTTCTTCAATTCACAAAAAAAATGAAATTAATTTACCCTACTTTCTTTTTACACCAAATCCTTTTTGTAATTTTATAGCCCGACCTGAACCTCAAAACATTCATACACTGACTATGAACAGTTTGTAATTTTTTAGATATAAAACTGACCTGTCCCTGAGCTAAAAAGCTTCTTGGATATACCTTTACACTCCTATAAGACCTATTAGTACATGAGCCGCTACAATCCTGTTAAACTTAACCTGAATCAAGAGGAAGAGAAAATGCCCTTATCCCCATCGCAGGGTAGGTCATTTCTTGAAATCCTGTTGCAGGAAAGCGCCGAAAAAGAGGGGGAAGAACTTCCTGCCGACCTTTTCGATGAGACTTTGGGTGAATTTGCCATTCCCAACCGCTTCAGCAAAAAACGCCTTAAATTCTTACGTTTCCCAAAATTGAAGGAAATGTTGGACAATCTATCTCATGCCGAACCCGAAAAGCCTGATGGCTATGTCATCATGCACAGCGGTTCCGAACTCTCAAAAAAAGATCTGAAAGAGATCACAACAGAGGTTTGTAAAGGAAGAGATGATAGCGAGGAATTCTTGAACAGCATTTCCGACAAGCTGAAATATTTTGGCAGAATTGGTAGAAAGTACAATCAATCAGGCAAAAATATCGCTGCAATCGCCGAAGATGAAGCCGCATTTGAAGCCGGAATAGTAAAAAGCATTACGCAGGACGAAAATATTGTTTCCGAAACCTTGGCCGAATTATTGGTCGCTCAGGGACAAAATTCTAAAGCTTTGAAAATGTATAAGGCTTTAATTTTGAAATTTCCCGAAAAAAGTGTTTACTTTGCGAAGAAAATAGAGGGACTGAAGTAACTTTTTCGTCTTTTTTAATAAATATTGAATCTCCAAAGATTATGTTTCTTAAATTATTAGTAGTTATTATCGCTATCGTATCACTTATGCTGATACTTATTATCATGGTACAAAACCCAAAAGGGGGTGGATTGAACTCTGCATTCGGGGGAACAGCTGAAGCTCAGAAAATCATGGGCGCTTCCCGCTCAGGAGATATTCTGGAAAATACAACTTGGATTTTGGGTGGTTCTCTGCTTGTTCTGACTCTTTTGGCAGGTATAGCGTAACAAGGATTCACTTTTGCGGAACGATATAGCATAGGTTCGCACCTTTGGGAAGCGAACCTATTTTGTTATTTTAAAGTTTCGCGATGATTTTAATGTCACAGATTTTAAGGCAATGGATCGTAATAATCAAAATAATAATGGACAGGCACTTGAGGAATTATCCGAAAAAAAGGCTTCCAAAAAGTTAAACAAGGATGCTTTACGTCGTTCCCGACAACTGTTGCGTTATCTTAGTCCTTACCGTTGGCCTTTTATTCTATCCCTCATTCTGCTTACTCTGAGCAGCTCCGTTTTTTTAGTTTTTCCTTGGGCATCGGGGGAATTAATTGCCATTGCGAATAATCGCTCTTCTTTTGGACTGACTTTTCAAAGTATAGGACTGCTCCTATTGGGACTGCTTGTTTTTCAGGCAGTTACTTCTTATGTTCGCACACTGCTCATTACCTCAGTAGCTGAAAAAAGTATAGCTGATATCAGAAAACACTTGTATAGAAAATTGATAACTCAACCCATACATTTTTTTGAGCAGCGCAGGGTAGGAGAGTTGGCTAGCCGTGCCACGGCTGATGTACAGCTTTTACAGGATGCCATATCCATCGTTTTGGCCGAACTGATCCGACAGATAATTATGCTCATTGGCGGATTGGCTTTCATATTTTATATTGCCCCCGGACTGACGCTCATCATGCTCAGTACCTTTCCCATTGTAATTATTATAGCCATCATTTTTGGTAGATATATCCGCAAAATATCAAAAAACAGACAGGACGAATTAGCTAAAACCAATGTTATTCTCGATGAAACCCTCATGGCCATTTCTGTTGTAAAATCCTTCACAAATGAATGGTTTGAATATATGCGTTATGGTAAGGCAATCGATCGGGTAGTAGATGTTTCCCTTCGTTTTGCCCGCATACGCGGTCTCTTCTTCGCCTTTATTATTGCCGTGCTTTTTGGTGCTATCTTTTTCATACTCTGGCTCGGTGCTACGATGATCGATGACAGCAATGCAGTCGGTGCCTTTCACACCGAGGATTATATACAGTTTATCACATTTACTGCCTTTTTGGGCGGATCACTTGCAGGACTCAGTAATTTTTACGAACAGATTGTGCGTGCTATCGGAGCATCCGAGCGCGTTTTGGAAATTTTGGACGAAGCTTCTGAAGTTGAACTTACTGAAAATACAGCAGCCTTGACTCTAGAAGGCAACATTGTTTTTGACAATATCAGTTTTAATTATCCTTCACGCCCCGAAATGAAAGTCCTCAATGGAATTTCCTTCACAGTTGAATCGGGAAAAAGAGTGGCCCTTGTCGGGAGCTCCGGTGCGGGAAAATCAACAGTGATGCAGCTTTTACTACGCTACTATCAGGCAGCTGAAGGGAAAATAACTATTGACGGCAAGCCTATAGAATCTTTTAATCTGACAGCTTTGCGACAGAATATGGCGATTGTGCCGCAGGATGTCATTATGTTTGGCGGTTCCATCCGTGAAAATATCGCTTATGGCGATCACAATGCAGGTGAGGCCGAAATCATAGAAGCCGCTAAAAAGGCAAATGCCTGGATGTTCATCTCAGAATTCCCGGAGGGTTTGGAAACAATCGTTGGCGAACGCGGAGTAAAACTCTCAGGCGGACAGCGTCAGCGCATAGCTATCGCCCGCGCAATTTTGAAAAATCCGAGTATCTTATTGCTCGATGAGGCCACTTCTGCACTCGATGCCGAATCGGAGCGTCTGGTACAGGAAGCGCTGAATAATCTTATGGAGGGCCGAACTTCCCTCATTATTGCCCACCGTTTGGCGACTATCCGCGAAGCAGATAATATTTTGGTATTGGATGGCGGTAAAATCGTAGAATCCGGAACACATGATCAGCTTACGCAAATGCCTGATGGTGTTTATAACCAATTGGCTAAATTGCAGTTTGAACATCATAGGATGAATTGAAGAAATTGATGTGCGGATCTTTTTGATGTGCGGATGAGATGATCTGCGGATCTTTTTGATGTGCGGATGTGCGGATTTTTAACTTGTTTTGTCCTAAAATGGCTTTATACAAAAGTAACTACATTTTATGGGAAAGGACTTAAAAAAGAGCATTTGACCCCATCCTCAAATCCTCAAATTTTCAAATCCTCAAATTCGAAATTTGTGTCTTTATTTCTCGAATGGGCCATGGTTCATCGCCCTTTTTTTGCCCCGGTTTTGCCCCTCCGACCCGATGAAGAAACTGCTTTTGAGCTGGACCTGAGTAAGGATGGCCCTCACGCAGCAAATGTAGATGTCCGCAATCCACAGCAGTTTGAAGATTACCTGAATGTCCTGCTTAATAGGACGGGTACTTCTATGGCTATCGGCGGATATCTTGAACATAGAAATTTGTATGCCGATAAACAACTTTTTAATGCGGGCGACAATCAAAGCGAACGCTTTATTCATCTCGGAGTAGATGTTTGGATGCCCGCAGGTACTGAAATTTTTGCGCCCTTAGCAGGGAAAGTACACAGTTTTGCCGATAATGATTCCGTTGGAAATTACGGACCAACAATCATTCTGAAACATGAACCTATAGCAGACCTTGTTTTTTATACACTTTACGGACATCTCAGCCGCAGCGATTTAAATTTACTGAGCGTTGGAAAACGCTTTGAAAAGGGAGAATGCCTGGCTCATTTTGGTAAACCCGAAGAAAATGGATTTTGGTCACCGCACCTGCATTTTCAAATTATTTTGAATATGGGCAATTACTTTGGAGATTATCCCGGAGTAGCCTCTCTTGAAACAATTGCCTTTGAAAAATCTAACTGTCCCGACCCCAATATTATCCTCAATTGTCCTTTGATCTAATAAAAACAGATCAGAGCGATGACAATAATAGCTTTTCTGCTTTTTGAAATTCGGCCCATTGCTCTTCGTTCAAATCACGGGCCTTAGTTATAGTTCCTTTTTGCAGGGTTTTTAATTCTTCATAATAACTCAGCGCTTCCTCCTTACGTTTAAAATGAATCATCAGCAGTGAAAACATTGTTGTCAATCTGTAAACAGATCGTTGCTGAGCCAAAGATTTCAGATACCATTCATAAGCCTCCTCGTATTTTCCGAAGACAGCGGCATACATTTCTCCCAAATTACCCAATAAATTGGTGTCTGAAGGATAATAACGCAGGCCCAGCTTGTATTCTTTTTCAGCTGCATCGTAGTCTTTTTTGTATTCCCAAAGATAATTTGCCCAGGAATTCATAGCCCGCTGATAGTGACGGTTAGATTTGAAAATCATCTGAATCATTTCTTCAAAACTAGTTTTATTTCCCAGTTTCAGATGCGTTTGTGCCACATTGCAGGTGTAAAATTCATTATGAGGGGCCAGTTGATGTGCCTTTTCATAATAACCCAAAGCTTTTTCGAATTCATTATAATCATCGGCATAGAGTGCACCGATGTTATTAAAAGCAGCAGCCTTTGTAGGATCAATTGCAATAGCCGATTCATAGCACTGAAGTGCTTTTGACCCATTTTTAAATTCGGTCTGCATCAGATAACCCATATTGAACCAGGCATCAGTATCTTCCGCATTTCCGGCCAGAGCGGTATCGTAATAGCTGATTGCCAAATCGAACTCCTTTTCGTAGCGGTATTGCAATATGCGTCCTATATTGTAGTAGGAACGTGCATAATTGCGATTTTTTATCACATAGGGACGAAAGGTAAGTCTTATTTCTTCATGTGCCTCCAACATCTGTTTTGTCTCAGGACTGTAACTATAGCTGTAATCCAGTTCCTTAAAGAGCTCCCATTGTTTTTTCAAAAGCTGATATTGTCCGTCCTTGCTGTAACGCTTTGACAGAAAGCCTCTGACCTTATTCTGCAGTCGGCCGGTAGATCCGAGCATAAGTAAAAGGATGAGTTCATGTAATAAATCGTCGGTATGTGCTGAATTTTGTTTTATCAGCTCATAACCCAGTTCAGCACTGTCTTCTATCTCGCTCAGAAGAAGTTGTGAAATATTTTTTATTTCATCAGGACTCAAGGGCGATTTTTTCATCGTTAATTGGTTTTAAGCAATATTTTTTCTGCTGCGGTGAAATCATCCCATTGATTATCCTTCAAATCTCTATCCCTTTCAATGTTATTATCCGTCAGGATGAGCAATTCATTGTAGTAAAGAGTTGCTTCGGTAATATAATTGAGGTTTAAAACAAGTAAAGTGATGATATTGAATAATTTGTAAACGGTTTTATTGATTTTAAAGGCGGCTTTGTATAATTCATATGCCTCTTCGTATCTTCCCAATGCGAGCATGTACATTTCTGCCATATTTCCCATTAGAATTTCATTATCAGGAAATTTTTTCAACCCGTCTCTTGCTAAGTCCTCTGCAAGTGAATAATTTTTTTTCTCTTCCCAAAGATAAATAAAATACAGATTGATGGTTTTTATAGATATGGGTTCTATACATAAAAGCTCAAAAATCAGTTTTTCGAATTCCTCCAAGTATTTCAGCCGAAGACAGGCCGATGCCAGATTTGATTGATATAAAACTGTGTTTGGCATAAGGCTGAGCGCCCTACTGTAGCAGCGGTAAGCCTCTTCAAAATTATTTTCGATATTAGCATAAACTGCTCCAAGATTATTATAGGCAGGAGCAAAATTTGAATCATTTTTAATGGCCTGAATGTAGTATTCCTTAGCCTTTTTAGGCTCCTTTATGCCATGAAGCAGCCCAAGATTGAAAAATGCCTGCTCATGCTCGGGATTTGCTGTTATTACAGTATCGTAATATTTTTTGCAAAGATCAAATTCTGATTTGATTACGAATTGAAAACGGCTTGCAAGCCGATAATAATGCTCTGCGAATGTTTTATTTCTAATAACGTAAGGATAATATTCCAAGCGAATTTTTTCATGGTCAGTCAGCAATTTTTCAAATTGCGGACAGCTGCTGTAATAATGGAATCCTTTTTCAAAGATGGCCCATTCTGCATTCATTTGTTCAAAAACACCGGTTTTTTTGAATTGGGCATTGGTATACCTTTTTACTTTTTTCCTAAGTCGGTTTTTGGGACCGAGCATCGCGATAAGCATCAATTCATGTCGGAGCGGCTCAAAATCAACTCTGTTCTGTTTGAACAGTTCATAACCCAATTCCGCACTCTCTTCCGCTTCACTGAGGAGAAGTTGTGAGATTTTCTTTATCTCTTCGGGAGAAAGCGACATTTTTTTCATTGAAATATGTTAATCCTGTCTGTCAAATAAAACGCTAACTTATAGATTAAACTGCAAATTTAATAACTGCAAAAATACACAGTTTTTTAAAATTGATAATATGGCTTTCATTTCGTGTTCCTCCGGTTCGCTTCGCGCAGCCTATGGGTTCATGATGAACTCTAATGATGATCAGGGTTCAAATTAGAACCAAAAAAATCCCTCAAGAAGCTATTCGAGAGGGATTTAATATATTAAATTCAGATCCGGCATCAGAGGAATTCTAATACAATCCTAAATTGCTCTTAAATAATCACTTTCTCGTTTTTTTGAGTATTAAAATAGATGTAACCATTTATTGTGCTCTCTAGTCTGGGACGAGATCGGTTCGTATTGCGTTCCTTAGGTTCTGTGCATTCGCTTCGCGTAGCCCTTGGTTCATCACCAACTCTAATGATGATTCGGGGTTTAAAAAATATTATCTTGCAATTGTCAAAGCTTTACGGGCTAGCAGTTTGCCATTTTTGGATGTAAGAATCATCCAGAAATTACCCTGTGGAATTTCTGCGGTAGAAAGGGTTTGAGTGGAGGAACTGAGGTTTTGAACTTTGTAGATCACACGACCCATACCATCAACAATCTGAAGGTCAAAAATCTCTTCGCTTAAGCCTTCAGCCTGAACAATAATTAAGTTGTTGGCCGGGTTTGGGAAAACAGGAATTTCAGTCAATTTTTGACTGTTAGTAGTACCTGTTGGTTCTTTATAACCTAAAAATTCAATTGCTTGAATAAAATCATTATTTGCGTCCATAATAAAACGGGCAACAGGTACAATTGAACCCTCTGTCCAGAAATCGTAACGATTGGTAGTATCATTCAAAGGAAATGGTAGTTGACCGCCAATAGTACTTGTTGCATCCAGCCAAAAGCCTGAACCGAAGGCAGGAACATAAACCTCAATGGTTATCTCGTTGAGAATTCGTACTCTCTGACGAAGTACATCATATGTAGAATCAGCGATTGTCATAGTGCCGTAAGCATCAATAAGCAGATTGCTGCTGCCATTCAATTTTAAACGGATAGAATCCGGAGAAACCGGCAAGCCTAAACCGTTAATAACCTGACGCAGGCCGGGTACGCTGTCAATATGCTGAGCAAAAAGCAAAGCATGTGTATCATTAATCTGTTGCGTACCATAGGTAAGCGGCGCTTGCTGAATGGTCTGAGGATTGCTGAAAGGTGCAACTATAGCGAGGCCCATAATATCGAGACCGGCGCCAACCATAGTCATGTCTGTAGCAGTGATATCTACATAGCCCTGTCCAAAACCCAGTACCGGCAAAATTATTTCAGTATTGGGAAAATTGCTGAATGCCATGCCTGCGGATGCATAACGGACGCTGTCAGACAGTGTTGCATCGGTTGCAAGGAAGTTTAAGTCCCAATTCTGCGCTGCAGCAGAAGGTGCAGTTACCGTAGCAGTACCAATATTGACAGTTGTGGAACGTAAAAGCGTATCTCCAGCTGCAGGAAAAATTGAATTAGTTACTGTTGTTTGAGCAAAAGCAGTAGCTCCAAAAAGTAAGAATGTAAAAATTATAATTTTTTTCATGGTATTTGATAAGTGTAAAAAAAGTTAATGATGTACAAATATAGAAATAAAAATATCTAATATCTAATTCACTTATTAAAACTAAATAATAAAAATTTGATCCAATACTAAGTAAATGCTGCATCTGCATCGCCATCCTGCAGTAAATATTTTTCCTGATTATTGAGCAGCTCCCCCAATAGTTTGGATATCATATAGTGCCTTTGCATTTTACGTTTCATAAAAAAGGGACCTTTGTTTTTGTGCCAGTAATTTACCAAATTAGGATGAAAAACAGTAATCATATCCAATTGCTGTTCCATCATAATCTGTTCAACAGTTTTAGTAACTATTGCTTCTGCTTCAGGAGCAATAAAGCTATAAGGAATCTTTAGGTTTTTGTCGCGGACTGACAAAATCAGAAATGCAATTATTTCATTGTTTTCATTGAATATTTTCAGATTTAGAAATTTAAAACATTTTGCCACCGAAGAAAAATGATAGCGTTTTGATTCTTCATTTTCAACAACCCCGCTTTGAAGCCATGGGTCATTGATCATCCAGTTCAAATCGGCCTCTCCGCGGCGCATCAGCTCCAGTGCAGATCTGTTTTTTTGTATGAATTCAATCGTTTCGGAATCGATTTCCGAAACATAAGAAAAATTACATTTCGGCTTTTTTATAAATAGCAGACGCAGGTTATTAATGATGGATAAGCCCCCGTCAAAAAAACTCAATAGCCATTGTAG
This sequence comes from uncultured Bacteroidota bacterium, assembly GCA_903854205.1. Classification (GTDB taxonomy): domain Bacteria; phylum Bacteroidota; class Bacteroidia; order Chitinophagales; family Saprospiraceae; genus Saprospira. Next base: position 22,503 of record CAINVS010000257.1, read on the forward strand.
TTTGGACCATTTTTTTGGATTTTTGGCCATCAAAAGATAGGTCAGATTGGGTCGCAGATAAGCGCGCAATCCTTCAGGTTTAGACAAATCCATAAATTGACCATTGCTTTCATATAATTTTTGAGCATCTGCTGTGAATTCAGTCATCATAATCCTGTTGTTCCAGGCTTCCAATGCATTATTTACCAATGTTTTGGCAATTCCTTTACCCCTCATTCGCGGATCTACCCAAATACAGCTGAGCCAGCCTATATGCTCTTTTTTATAGTGACCTTCGACTTCATTAAAATGCAAATCATCGGGTAAAACACCCAAATAGCCCTTCATTTCTCCATCTTCAAAAACCATGATTAGGACTGTATCGTCAGGCCGGGCCCTCGGATTTTTAGCCTGCGAAAGTCCCCTTATTCTGCTGATAGGCAGATTGGGACTGTTCTGATAAGAGGCTGTATCAAGATAGTCTAAGAGATCTTTGTGAAGAATTTTTTGAATTTGCATTTTTTGGAAATCAGATTGTAAGCTATTTATGCGAATCAAGTGTTGAAATATATTGAAAAGTATTGATTTTATTTAAAAAACTAAAAATTACGAGCCGAAGGCACCGTTTCATAACGTCGGAAGCACCAGCATATAGAATTGGCCCTTTCGAGTATAGTGCTAAGCCTGAAAATTCAATAAAAAAGCAAAAAATCTTAGGCTGAAGGACAGTCTGGC
>CAINVS010000258.1 GCA_903854205.1 uncultured Bacteroidota bacterium
AATATTGGGGTGCGATTTTAGAAATTTTATACCTGCTTCAACATCAGTAACAAAATCGGCAGTTGTGGCTGCCTGCGGATTACCGGTTGTTGCACCTATTCCACGGTCATCCACGCGCAATACCGCAAAACCTCTTCTGGAGAAATGATCGGCAATGACCAAAAAGGGTTTATGTCCCATAATAGTGGAGTTACGGTCCTGCTGTCCGCTGCCGGTGATGAGCAGAATAACGGGATATTTCTCCATTCCTTCTCCGGGAAGTGTTAGCGTACCACCGATATTTATTTTGGCCTGACTGTTTTCATAGCTCACTTCTATGCTTTTATAAGAAAAGGGGCCGATCGGTTCCTGCGGATATACCCGCGGTTTGTAAGCATGGTTTTTAACCATATCCAAAGGATAGGACGCTCCCTGTACCCAGTTACCACTTACAGATTTTGCATCTTCGTTTAAAGTAGCACTATAAACAGCAGAAGCAGCTTTAAGCTTGAGGCTGAAACCCTTATCGTTTATAATAACAGTATCCATTTTAATACCATACTGCAGCTGATCGGGGCTGTCCATAGTCGCAGTCCAAGTACCATTTTCATTTTTCAAATGAAATAATATCCTGAGTTTGGTATTTTGAACATTTAGACTTCCTTCCCAAGTACCGGCATAGGTACTGTCTGCATTCTGAGAGAAAAGCGCAAAGTGGGTAAACATTAAAATAAAAAGTAAATATGTTTTCATTGAAATTCAGTATTAATTTAAAAAACATTGAAAAGATAGAGAGATAATCAGAGCTATACAAGCCCCGCATGGAATTATCTATAAAACAGCTGATTTTTAAGACTAAAAAGTAGTTAAATTTATCTTAACATAGTTCAACTTTTGTATCTTTGGGCAACTCCATAAATCCGGATAGTTTTTCAACTCACAAACATATTGATATTAAATACTTTACAGCCGAAACCGATTCGAAAAACCAAATATTACCTTACATGAAAAAGTACAGCTTATTGTTTTTACTCTGCTGTTTTGGATTTGCACTGCAGGCGCAGCAGCAAAAAACATTGATTGATGAACCAATTCCGGCAGAGTATATTGGCATTGACAAAAAAATTGACAAGGGTTTTGAACCTACTTCCAATGTAATTCAAAGCATTGTTTTTTATTCTTTCAAAATTAATGACCGACGCGATTACACAGTTGTTGAAAAAGCTGATGCTGTTAATTATTTTATTGAAACAGATAAAGCCTCTTATTTCAAACACAAAGCAAATAACGGTTCAGGTAAAATAAGCAATGATGCCTATTTTATCAAAGTAGCTGACGAAAAAGAATACAACAAAGCCAAAGGCGAGGGTAAAAAAGGGTTAGAAGAACAGAAATATAAAAACGTTCCTGCCGCTAAACCTGCTTATCAGATTACAACTCCTTTGAGCGACGGTTCTGAGTTCAGCGTTTCTTATCTCGACAGTAAATCCTGCTATGTTTCCTACTCAGAAACAGACAAAGAAGGTAAAACATATAATGTAAAAGAAACAATTGAATTCGGCAAAGAATACACTATTAAAGGTGCTGCCTTTAAAGTGGTTCCTTCCGCCGATGCAACTCTTTCTGAAAGCACCCCCACTTTTGTTATGAAAACTGGTGCTGTACGCCTGCCTTTCGTACTGATCGTTCTGATATTGGGTGCACTTTTCTGTACCTTATATTTTAAATTTCCGAATATTCGTTACCTGCGTCTTGCATTCGACACGGTACGCGGTAAATACTACGACCCTACCGGAAAAAATGTAACTGCCGAAATAGAGCATGACAATCCCGACACCATCCGCAACGAAGGTACACAAGGTGAGGTTTCCCCTTTTCAAGCACTTTCTGCGGCACTTTCTGCAACCGTAGGTTTGGGCAATATTGCCGGTGTAGCTATTGCCATAACAATCGGAGGTCCTGGTGCTACTTTTTGGATGATTGTTGCAGGCTTTTTGGGTATGGCTGCGAAATTTGCCGAATGTACACTTGGTGTGAAATATCGCGAAATCAGTCCGGATGGCACTGTACATGGTGGCCCCATGTATTACCTGAAAAACGGTTTCAAAGAAAAAGGATTGGGTACAATCGGTAAAGCCTTGGCCATTTTCTTTGCCATTATGTGTGTAGGCGGTTCCTTTGGCGGCGGTAATATGTTCCAGGTAAATCAGGCTGCTGCTCAGGTTACTGCGGTTTTTGGTGTTAGCGGAGGTTCAGCAAATCTGATTTTCGGTATTATCACAGCTATTCTTGTAGCTATTGTTATCATCGGAGGTATCAAACGTATTGCATCTGTTGCTGAGGCCATCGTACCATTTATGGCCATTCTTTATGTAGGTGCTGCATTAATTATCATTGCAGTTAATGTTACTGCATTACCCGAGACTATCGGCCTTATTTTTTCTAAAGCAATCAGCCCAGATGCTGCTGCAGGTGGTTTTATCGGAGCTATGATTGCCGGTTTCCAGCGTGCGGCCTTCTCCAACGAAGCGGGTGTCGGATCTGCAGCAATTGCCCACTCAGCTGTGCGTACTACACATGCTGCGAGTGAAGGGATTGTTGCGCTGCTTGAACCATTTATCGATACAGTAATTATCTGTACTATGTCTGCCATGGTTATCATTATCACCGGCAACTACTACAATGAAGACGGTCTCGATGGTGTTGGACTTACATCCAAAGCCTTCGCTTCTGTTATTCCCGGTTTTGAGTATGTACTCACCTTGGCTGTAGTGCTTTTTGCACTTTCTACTATGCTTTCCTGGTCTTACTATGGTCTTCAGGCCTGGAAATATCTTTTTGGAAAAGGTAAAATGATGGATCTTGTTTACAAAATCATTTTCTGTGTATTTGTTGTAATCGGTGCTACTGCAAGCCTAGGTTCTGTTGTCGGCTTCTCCGATGCCATGATCTTTGCCATGGTTTTCCCTAACGTAATTGGTGTAGTGTTCCTGGCACCGGTTATTTCCAAAGAGGTTTACCGTTATGTCAATGATATCAAAGAAGGCAGAATTAAAGCGGTAAAAAAATAATATTTAAAGATCACAAATTTTAAAGCTATTTATAATAAGGTCCCCCAGAAAACTTAAACTATTTTTTGGGGGATTTTAATAAAAAACGCAAATTTTATTTTTCTGCAGATCAAACTGTCTTCATTATTTGATTTACAAATTCCTAAAAAATGCTTCTCATGAAAAAACCATTATTATTGACCTGCATAATTTTTATCATATTTTTATCTTACGATACAGTAGCCCAAAAAACTGCCCAATTTAAAGAAGTAAAAATCGGGGATATAATTTGGATGTCAGAGAACCTGAATGTTGATAAATTTAGGAATGGAGAGCCGATACCTCATGCAAAAACAGAGGACGAATGGTATGAAGCTACTGAGCAGAAAAAGCCCGCATGGTGTTATTATAATAATGATCCTGCAAATGCTGCCAAATATGGCAAGCTCTATAACTGGCATGCTGTAAACGACCCTAGAGGTCTTGCTCCTGAGGGTTGGCGCATACCAAAATCCGAAGACTGGAATAATCTGATCAAGCAGTACGGTGTAAACAATGCTATAAACTTTAAAAGCAGCATCGCCTGGCAAGAGGTAAACGGCGATAACAAAAGCGGATTTACAGCCTATCCCGGCGGTTATAGAAACGGTCTTGGCGGATTCAAATATCTTGAAAAAGCCGGAATTTGGTGGTCTTCTGACAATAAAACTTATAAAGAGGATAATGCTATTGTTTTCGCGCTTTATTATAATTTGGCAGAATGTACATTAGAACCTTATCCACAAAATAATGGGCTTTCGGTCCGATGTATAAAGGAGTAGCAAATCAATTAATTTGTAATGAACCTATATTAAAATGAGGCCGTCCACTTTTTTTGGACGGCCTCATTATTATTGATAAGGATTTCAGAATCGCAAATAATTTTCAAATTCTGTACGCTCTGAAACCTGTTTTTTAAATCCTGTTAAATACAAAGTGTATCCGTCCTAATCCCGATCCTCGGGACAAATCCTCAAATTGAACTACCCCTTTTTCAATTCCAACACCGTAATCTCCGGTAAAATACCCACTCTGCCTGGAAAGCCCAAAAAGCCAAAGCCCCGGTTCACATAAATGCGTTTTCCTTTCTTTTCGTAAAGGCCTGCCCACTGCGGATAAATCCATTTTGAGGGACTCCATTTGATGCCCGGCACTTCAATACCCATCTGCATACCGTGTGTATGACCGCTCAGGGTGAGGTGAATATGTTTTTCAAAATCCAAAATATGCTCCTGCCAATGACTTGGGTCATGCGACATGAGAATGGTGAATTCACCGTCCGGTGTTTCGGCAAATGTTTTGTTCAGATCGCCTTCTTTAGGAAAATGCCCTCTTCCCCAATTTTCCACACCTGCTAGTCGGATTGTCTCTCCATTTTTTTCCAGAAGCAGAGACTCATTCTTCATCAGATTGAAACCCATTGCATTGTGGTTGCGTTCCAATCTCGTCATATTTTCAATTGATGCCGCTTCATTTTCCCAACGGATATAAGTGGCATAATCATGATTACCCAAAACAGAAAACTTGCCGAAAGGTGCGTTCAATACTTTAAAAAGGTGGATATAAGGTTCTATTTCCGTGGCAACATTATTAACCAGATCTCCGGTAAAAAGTATAATGTCTCCTTTCTGCGCCTGAATCATTTCAGTTCCCCTTTCTACTGCCGTAATATTGTCAAAACTGCCGGCATGAACATCTGAAATCTGCACAATACGAAAACCGTCGAAGGCTTCGGGCAGATCGGGAAAAGTTAATGTGGATTTATGAACAGTATAAGCATATTTGCCTCTGGTAATACCATAAACGAAGGACATAAATGGGATAGAGGCCAATGCCAGACCTAACTGTGCGACAAATAGCCGGCGTGACTCCCAAGCCACAGCGGACCCTCCTTTTTCTGACATTGCCATCAGTTGCCCACCTCCAAAACGCAGGATTCGATAAGAGTCTTCCGCCAAGAGAAAAATAGCAAAAAAAGCCTTTGTTATCAACAACGTGACAGACATTCCAAGAACCAGGTTATTAAACCAGCGTAAATTACCTATCTGTCCTTGAACACTTATGTAGAAAAACATCCAAAAAATTGGAAACAGCGTGACAATCCAATAAGCCCATTTAAGCCCTCTTGGCATACCGTTTTTAAAAAGGGTTTTCAAACCATAAAAAACATAAAATTCCAGGAAAATCAATATTCCCAAAAAAAACAAAGAAGAAATAATTCTGCCCATCAGTTTTTATTTTTCAACCGTTACCTTATCGGCACTCAGTTGTGAAATTATCGAAGCTTTTTCAGCTCCATTGTATTGTAATAATATTATATTTTTACCTCTAATCAGTTCTCCTTCCGAGCGCCATTTTTGCAGATCAAAACTCAGAGCTAGGCCAATATAGCGCATTCCTTCTTTGCTTAGTTCCAATTGATTCACGTATCCGTGAAGGAATTCCTTCTCAATTTCTATCCCCTCAATAGGTTTTGGACGGACTTTGTAATATAGATAATAATCTAGGGTTATTAATTGTTTTAAAATATCGTCCTGAGGATGGTTTTTATCGGCAAATTCAAATAAAATATCATATACATCTGCCAAGGTATATTTATGGTACTCACGCCTTTGTCCAAAAAGGGTACCCAATCCTAAAAGGAAATCGAAAATGCTGTATTTTTCGGTTACATAGCGCAAGGTATGTTCTGCCCTTTTCTTGTTCCAATAAATCTCCAGGGCATGTTCCAGCCTCACAATCGCTGCCAGTTCTTCCTTTGACAGATAATTGCTTTCGATGAGCTGATAAGGCGGTTCCGGGTCGAAGATAAAACCATGCTGCTCTTTATCCCGAAGCGGAGTTCCTTTCAGGAATTTCAAAAATCCCAACTGCAGTTCCGGCGGATATAGTTTAAACACTTCTTCGATGCTGAATTTTATATCTTCCAGATAGTCGAAAGGCAGACCCACAATGAGGTCGAGGTGCATCTCGATCAGATCATCCAATTGTTTTACGATTGCGCTGGTTTTTTGAAAATTCTGTTTGCGCTGAACTTCCAGATTGGCTTTCTGATTCACAGTCTGAATGCCGATTTCAAAACGGAAAAGTCCCTTTGGTACTTTTTCCCGAATGAAGGAAACAATATCTGGATGGATAATATCGGCCGTAATCTCAAACTGAAAGACATTGCCAGGATGGTAATTGTCCAGAATAAACTGAAAAATTTCCAGCGTAAAGGTCTTTTTTATGTTGAAGGTACGGTCCAGAAATTTTATCACTTTCCCATTCTTCATCATGAAGAGCAGCGTCTCTTTTATCGTATCCATCGGCAGATAGCGCACCTTATTGTCCAAACTGGCCAAGCAAAATTCGCATTTGTAAGGACAGCCTCTCGAGGTTTCGATATACAATACTTTATTACGCAACTCCACAGGATCGTCATTGCCATAAGGCATCAATCCCTGATAGTTAAGCAGGTCAAAATTTCCGGCTTCGTTATTGTAAAACAACTCGCCATTTTCTTTTCTCGCCAGGCCCGATACCAGATTCAGTCCATCAGGATAATTTGTCAGAAATTCCAGAAAAGGAATTTCCCCTTCACCTGTAATGATAAAATCGACATAAGGAAGGGCTATAACTTCCTCCCATTCATAGCTTACTTCGGGTCCGCCCAGCAGGATTTTTGTATTGGGATTCAGCGCTTTTATTTTTTCACAAACAGTCAATGTCTGTGTGATATTCCAAATATAACAGCTGAAAGCAACCACATGGTACTTTGCACAATAGATCGCTACCTCGTCGCGATTCTCATTAATGGTAAATTCCTTCCAGTCAAGCCCCTCCCATTCCTTGTTCAGGTCATATAAAAGCCTGATAGCAAGATTTGTATGGATATACTTGGCGTTTAAGGTGGTCAGAAGGATCATTATTGATGTGTTGATGTGATGATGTGCTAATGCGCTGATGTGCTTATTTACAGGGTCAATCTTAATATTAAGCTATGATTTAAGTTACTTCAACCTACTACAAATAGCTCCTTGGAGCTGAAGATTTAGTATATTAAATCTTATGTGTCAATCTAAAAAGAGGATTGATTAAATACTTTAGGGAGCGATATCAATTTATAAAAAATTGAATTTTAGATTAGTGTTAACCGCATATCAACTCATCAAATATTTTATCTTATCAATTCAACCTTAGTCATCCTGTCCCCTATTTCCAAACGGTGAACCACATCCATTCCCTCGACTACCTGTGCGAAAATGGTATAGTTTCCATCCAAATGGATAGCCGGAGCATGTGTGATAAAAAACTGTGCACTTTCTGTATCTTTTCCGGCGGATGCCATGCCAACACGTCCGGCCTCGGTATAGCGCAGCATACTGAATTCGGATACTACATTTACATCGAAGCCGCCCCATCCGTCACCTCGGGGACAACCGCCCTGAGCTACAAAATTGGGTACTACACGATGGAACCTTTTGTTATTGTAATAACCTGCTTTGACCAAATGAACAAACTGCATGACAGTTGCGGGTGCTTCTTTAGGAAAAAGTTCCATCACAATTCGGCCTCGTTCTGTTTCAATGGCAATGCGTGGTTTTGGCCCCAAGGCATTGATGAAATGCCAATCGATTTCAACAAAATTGACCTTCGGTTTTTCCTTGGTTTTAGTTTTTGAACCCGCAAGATAATCTATGGCATTCTGCAAAAAGATGTATGTTTCAATATCTCGGGGCAGTGTAAGTTTTTTCTGTGCTTCTTTCAAAAAGCTGTATTCAGGAAAAGCAACTTTCATATTATTCTTCTCATCGGCAATCGCTTCAGCCACAATCGCCATCATACCTACATCTCCGCTCTCTATACATTTTCTGAATACCTGATGCAGTTCTTCGCGAATGCGGGCAGTCGAAAAATTCATCTCCTTTTCCAGATTGGAACTGGTATAGAGATTTACCAGTGCCTGTCCTCCTGAGGATTTTACTATTGGCGAAATTATGACTGTATCTGATTTTGGGAAAATTGCATCTGTAAGAATTCTGTAATTCCAGGAAAAATGAGACAAAGCTGCAAGGATTTCTCCTTTTTCATACTCATTTTCACATTTTGCATATCGCTCGATGAGCTTTGTGCTGTAATAAGATTTTTGTTGCCCTTTATAATATTCTGTATTACTCATCGCCGCAGCCAAGAGTCTGGTGCGTACCAGCCAATGCGGATGTTTTTCCGATAATTCAAAATATTTTACTGCATCTTTGCTGTTGCCGAAAGCGACCAGATAATCGGCTGCTGTGACGCGTACATGTACACTTGTGTCATAAAGCGCCTCTTCGATGAGCGCACGGGAAGAGTCGTAAGGAAAATAATTCAGCCCCCTAATGACCTGACATCTTACCCGATAATCCTTATGAGTGTTAAAGGTATTCTCCAATGTTTTCAGTGCATTGAGGCCCTTGGTCTTGGCCAGTCCAATGACCAGAAACATCAGAATATTGGGATCCTTCTCTGCTTCTACGGTATTAATCAGGATATTTTCATAAGGCGAAAGATCTAAATTTGGTACCCTCGCCAGATAATTGGCCGCAACAAAACGGGCCCTTGCAGGCATAAAGGCATTGGAAATAAAGTCTTTCATAATGCGTTCCGTCCCTTCGGGCTGAACCATTTTTCGCTGTGCAAAGCGGTAAAGCGCCAAGGCCAAGCCTTCCTGCAGCAGACTGTCCTGAACGGGGTAGGGCTGAGACACACAAAGACTTTTCAATTCTTTTTCTGTTCCGCAACGGCCCACAGCCTCCAAAATGGCAGCCTGCACTATTTTTACACTGTCTTCCCGGAATGCTTCCGATAAAATTTTGGCTGCTGCAATACTTTTCGACTGTCCCAAGGCAAAGGCAGCCACACGTCTCACCTCATCGTATGGATCGCGCAGTGCATCTGACAATGCTTCCAAGGCACTGGAATCCTGAATGGAAGCCAAAGCCAAGGCCGCCATATAGCGGTGACCTGCATTGTCAACAGTGAGAAAGGTTTTCAAGGCCTCAGTATTTGCTTCTCCATTGGCATTCCGCTTGCTGCGAATGTTCAAAATCTGCTGAATAACAGCATCTTCCGTATTAATAACAATCGGGTCTTTTTTAGACAGCTGTTTCGATCCGCAGGAAAACAAAAACAATGCGCTCATTGATAGAAAAAGTAGTATTTTAATAGCCTTCATTTTTTTTGCCCCGATTTTAATTTTCTTTAAGTTTTTTCTTCCGAAGATATATAAGGTAAAAAGTTATAGCGCTCAGATTAACAAGCAACAATAACAGCAAACTGAACAGACCCATTCCATCGGCAATAAACATCTGGCGCAGAATGACAAAGCACATATTTACATTCAAAAAAAGCGCTGCCAAAAACCAAAAACGATCCTGATCTGAGAGCAAAGGATAGATGAATAACAGCAAAGTACCGATAATGATTGGAAATACTCTTGGAAATATTTCAATCATTCCAACTTTGTCTATTGGAGGCAGGCCAATGTCAAATAAATCCCAAAGTCCGATAAAAATCAGACAGCAACTCTGTGCAAAGAACACAATTTTTGTCCTGCTGTATTCCGTCATTATACAGTCAAATTTGTATTTTCATTAGAATTATCTTCTTCCATAAACCAGCCGGCATACATTACGTAGGCATTGGAAATTCGGTGAATTGTATCGGCAAATTGTTCGGGACTCAGCTCTTTAACTTTTTTGGCAGGAATGCCTGCATAGATGCAGTTGCTCTGCAGATGAGAATTTTCAAGCACTACTGCTCCTGCAGCTATCAGACAGTTGGATTCTACCACTACGTTATCCATCACCATAGCACCCATTCCGATGAGTACATCATCATGAATCGTGCATCCGTGCACAATAGCCCTGTGACCGATCGATACATTATTTCCGATAGTTGTCGGCGAACGCTGATAGGTACAGTGAATAATGGCCCCGTCCTGAACATTTACTTTATTGCCCATGCGGATGGAATGCACATCGCCGCGAACAACTGCCTGAAACCAGACACTGCAGTCATCACCCATGATAACATCGCCCACAACCGTGGCATTTTCCGAGAGATAACAATTTTTGCCGAATTGCGGACTGAAGCCGCGTACAGTTTTTATGAGCGCCATAGGTTATATTTATATTTATGAGTAAAAATACACTTTTGTTTGCTTGAAAATATAATATTTGCAGTAATATTGTTTTAACTACTTCAGTTTGTAATGATAACCTTATGTCAATAATATGGAGTTTTATTCGTGGCTTAAATCCATTTATACTTTTGCCGACAGTCCTTATACTATGGATAATCGGCATCTCCATTTTTTGTCAGGGGATCTTTCTGGACGGGTTGGTTTATGCTGTAATTTCCAGAAACCTGGGTTTAGATCTCTGCACATTTTGGCAACTGAAGGTACACGATGCTGCACCCTATTTTTGCAGTCATCCTCCACTTGTTTTCTGGATAGAATCATTCTTTTACCGAATTTTAGGCGATTGGTTTTGGATTGAAAAACTGTACTCTTTCCTTACGCTGATCTGTGTATTTGTATTATTAAAACAGATTTGGATTAAAATTACAACAAATAAAACTTTTTTTTGGATAGCCCAAATTGCATTCATCAGCACACCTTTAGTTGTTTGGGCATTCTCAAATAATATCCTGGAAAACAGTTCTACAGTATTTTCAATTGCCGCAGTCAACGCCGCATTGGTTGGAAAAGCACAGCAGGGTTATCAGCGTTGGATATGGGTTGGACTTTTTGTATTTTTGGCAAGTCTCTGCAAAGGTCCTACCGGATTATTTGCCTTGTCGATTCCATTTTGGGAATATCTCCTGCTCAATCGGAAAAAGTTGTCTTATTACATCTACAGCACTGTAATGACAGTCTCCGTTTTACTGCTTTCCTACTTTTTGCTAATTTTGTTTTCAGGAAAACAAGGTCTTGATTTTTTTAAAAATTACCTCTTCGTACAGCTCTATCAAAGTCTGAGCGGACAGCTAATGAAGGTTGACAATCGATTTTATATATTGGGAGAGCTAGTCATGCAAATCATTCCAATGGCTTTGACTGCTTTCCTGATTTGGCTGTTGTTGAGAAAAAAAATTGAGCACAAAAATGAACTGCTTAAATATAGTATTTTCTTTGCCTTTATAGGACTTTCTGCTTCTTTGCCGATATTGATAAGTGTCAAACAAATAGGATTTTACATCGTGCCGGCCCTACCCTATTTTGCCCTTTCCTTTGCCTGTTTTTGCTTTCCTTACTGGAAATTTATTTCAGAATGGCTTCTTCAACAAAAAAAAGTTGTCTTTTATATCAATCTTACCCTATTGTTGAGCATTTTCGCTGCAGGATTTGCCATGTTTGGAAGGTACGGAAAAGTAATACGTGATCAAAAGCTGCTAAACGATGTTTTTATTATCTGCAATGTGGTTCCTCCCAACACTATATTGGATATATCGGGTGATATGTCGGAAGAGTGGAGTTTGCAGACCTATCTTTACAGATACGGTTATATCAATATAAAAACAGAAGAAAAAAAGGCAACATACAGTATTCGAAAAAAGGGAGCTGTAACTCCGGATGGTTATAAGCAGCTAAAACTGTCAACTGAATTATTTAACATTTATAAAAAAACGACATTTTCTGAGTAATATCATTTGGGGTATTATAAGTATATCAATTGCTACTATTTTATTTGTAGTGTCCTGGTTAAAGGCTGAAAAATTGAATTATAAAACAGCTGTCAGACTGCTTGTCTTGGGCGGACTAGTTATCCGTATATACATGTCAAGCGATGCTTACCTGCATCAGTGGGATGAGCGCTATCATGCACTCGTTGCACGAAACATGATGGAAGCCCCATTCAGTCCTATGCTGTATAAAGACCCGCTTCTGCCTTATAACCCCGAAGATTGGTCAAAAAGCCACATTTGGCTTCACAAGCAGCCGCTGCCATTGTGGTGTATGGCTATATCCATGACACTATTCGGAGTTAATGAATTTTCACTGAGGCTGCCCTCTGTCATCTTTTCTACATTGGGTATTTTTTTGTTATTTTTTATAGCCAGGTACTTTTTTAATAAAAAAATTGCCTTTGCAGCTGCTTTTCTATTTGCCATTCATGGTCTCATACTGGAATTGACTGCCGGACGCGTGGCGACAGATCATATCGACATTTTTTTCCTGTTTTTTATTGAATTAGCCATAGCCCTAACAATCTGCTATCTGAAAAGTGGCCAAAGGGTCTTCAATGTATTAGTTGGCGTTTGTATTGGCCTTGCCGTCTTATCTAAATGGCTGCCCGCATTTATTGTACTCCCGGTTTGGGCAATGCTTCTCATGCATCAAAGAAAATCATACGGCACTATTTTCAAGGAGGGGATTTTGATGTTTTTTGTTTCCCTGCTAGTATTTATGCCTTGGCAAATTTTTACCGCATTTTATTATCCTACCGAAACATTAATAGAACAGCAGCATAACTACAGGCACATAACCGAGGTTTTGGACAAACAGGGTGGGCACCTGCTTTATCATTTCAACAATATGCGCATTTTATTTGGGGAGCTCGTTTACCTTCCTATGCTCTGGTTTCTATACACCTGTTTTCGAAAACGCAATTTCAAGTACTGGGCGCTCGCAATTTGGGTATGGGTGCCATATCTGTTTTTTACAATTGTAAAAACCAAAATGCAGGCTTATATAATATTTACAGCTCCGGCTATTATGATGATAACAGCCTATTTCTGGTATTTTTTAAAACAAAATAAAAGTAATTTCAAGTACGTTCTCCCTGTTAAAATTCTGATGGTTCTGCTTTTGGCTTTACCGGTTAGGTACAGCTTAGAACGCATAAAGCCTTTTTCTTTTAGGGATAATCCGGCAAATATTCGGGATTTAAAAATATTTGCAGCAACACAATCTTTTCCTTCAGAAAAAACTGTCATTTTCGGCACGCCAATTCCAATAGAAACTATGTTTTATACCAGATGTACAGCCTATGATATTAGTCCGGACAGTACTACCCTAAAAGAGTTGAGCGCCAAGGGCTACAGTATATATTTTTACAAAGATGGGAAGTACATCAGGCCCGAATAGTGGAGATATGTATTATTTTCCTGCTGACTCTGTTATTACCGTTTGAGACACTGATATAGTAAATTCCGGTAGGCAGTCCAGGCATATTGAAATAATACTGATTATTTTTGACACTGTGTTTTGGTATCTCATAGACCAGATTTCCGGTAATATCGAAAAGTTCAATACTGATTTTCTGCTCGACATCAAAGCTGATGTCAACCGTCAGCCTTTCACGTATAGGATTGGGATAAATGCCGACTCCTTCTTCGAAGTTGCGTTTATTGTCATAATCTTCATCCAGAGAAATATCGACCGACTGAATGCAAACCATTTGCATATTGGCCTGCACGCCGCTTGCTGCGGTAAATCCGAAATAAATATTTTTTTCCTTCCCAAACAATTGAGCAATTTCGCCACTGTGTGACATGCGCAGCTCATCATCAAAAAATACCTGCAAAAGCTGTTTTGAGGGGGACCAGGTAATTCTGCAGTTATGATATTCGCAGTCACGCACATCCTGTCCTACACTGCGCATACGAACAGCTTTGTGTATCGGAGCCGCAAAATTTCCATCGCGCACCAATGCGATATGCGGCACATAGAGATCGGCCTGACCTTTAGTGAAACGGGTGTCGAATTCGACTGCCAATGAAGGACTTATGACATTAGCACAGGTTCCGTGCTGACCAAATCCCAAAGCAGCATCGGCACAGCCGAGAGCTGAGTATTTAGCTTTATTGGTATGCATAACAAAGGCAATTCCTTCACCGGAATAATTGGAACAGCCCAAATTGAGTGCAAATCGGATATCGAAGGAGTGATTGAGCTGCATCGGGTATTCTGCCCAGATACTGCCTACATCATTTGCTGTTTTGTGGGAAGTAATTTTGTAACAGTTCTCTGATATAATTTCTGCAGAACCATTTTTAGAAAAGGTAGGCTGCGCCCATATCGGCATTGGTAAAACCAATACCAGATAAAGGTAAAAAATTGAGCCTGACCGCATAACACAAAACAATAATTGGTGTGAGGGAATGGGGAACTATGGGGAACAAAGGTCAACAAGCAAAAACCCTGCCTTATGTAAAAAAAATATAATATCAGTTCCTGCAAAGTTAATAATATTAGACAGAATATTTGTTGGTAAATTGTAAATAACATTAATTTAATATGGATTAATATTTCAGCAAAAGTGCTTCACAGGCTTTATCAAGCATCTGATAGACCTGCTCAAATCCGTTATCATTCCAATAAGGATCGGGCACTTCATTATTTTGATCGGGCTCTGCCAGATTCATTATGAGTTTCACTTTTTTAATATCCTCTTCATCTCTGGCCAGATTGACCACATTTCTGAAATTGGAGGCGTCCATAACAAGAATAAGGTCAAACTCTGAAAAATCGCGGGTTTTGAACTGTCTTGACCTTTGATCAGTGATGTCAATGCCATATTTTTCTGCAATGGCAATTGAACGGGAATCGGGCTGTTCTCCGCTGTGCTGACTGCTTGTACCGGCCGAGTCCACTATCCAGTTCAGCCTGTTTTTTTCCACTTTAGTTTTCAGAATGCCCTCTGCCAACGGTGAACGGCAGATATTGCCCAGGCAGACCATTAATATTTTCATAACTGTATTTTTTAGTCTATATTTTCTAAGATAATACCTGATGCAGCACCTCGTGGGCGTGAATCTGTAAATGCTCGATATGATATTGATAAAATCGGATCAGGTCTTCAATGAGCCGATGACGCAGTTCTCCGGTAATTTTAATATCCCCGCTTTCAGTCATTGGCAATTCCAAAAACTGTAGGAGCAGCCGGCTGTGCTGCGCAGTAAAATAGCAGCTGTGCTCGGGCCTTTCCGCTAAGAAAACACCTTCTTTATAGTCGAAAAAGAGCTCCTCCTCTTCGTCGTAGAAATCGCTGCCCTCGGGCATAAAACCAAGATACTCTGTCAATTTTACCATAAAAGATAGGTGAAAGTTGACTAGCCTGCCTTCATATATATCCAAAAGACTATAACAGTAAAACAAATATTCGTAAAGCGGTGGATTTTCACCGGTCTCTTTAACCGATTTTTGCACCAATTCTGTCATAAAAAGCCCTAAGGCTCCGCGTATGACATCAAATGGAATCTGCTTGTAGATATAGGCCGGCTTAATTTCCTTCACCCGATTTATTTCGCGGTCTTCCCGGAGATAAACCACCATTTCAACCCAGCTCATGGGCCGAAGCAATGCAGGGCCAATTCTGGAATTCTGCTGACGTACACCGCTCAAAATATAGGTGCGCAACCCATATTCACGGGTATACACATCACAGATGACACTGCTTTCCGAGTATTTTATGTTGCGGAGTATGATTCCACATATAGTTTGGAGCATTTTGAGTATCGGACTTTTATTCCGACATCAAAAATAAGGCTAAAAAGGGGTTTATTGTGTAATAAGGAGGGGCAATTTTTAAAAACATACTTTTTTTAACTTACACACTTAGCGGGATAGTGTCTTATTTATCCAATTTAGCCGCCAACTCCTTAACATAGTCAACAGAAACCTCTGCAATCTCCGATATTTCTTCTAGGCTATTACTCCCTTTTTTGAGCATTGCCAAAATCATCTTGTCCCGTTTTTCTTTTTCACCTTCGCGTTTTCCTTCGCGTTTTCCTTCGCGTTTGCCCTTGAGTTCTCCTTCAAGTTTACCTTCAAGTTTTCCTTGTTTATAGGTGAAAGTGTCTTCCATTTTGAGTTCCAGTGCCATATTGTTTAGAATATAATGTTGAATAAAGCCATCTAAATTACGAAGTTTTGATAAAACTTCCATCTGATTAACAAATTTTTCCATACCAAAAGTTTCATTGGTGATGATTTTTGCCCTAGCAAAAATCAAATCAGCAATCTCCTCATTTGTAAGGTCTTCAAAATCTGCCAGGATTGCCAAAGTCAGTTCTTCGGGTTTGTCGGTTTCCAGGAATGTCCGGTAGGAAAATTGTTGAATACTGATGAGTTCAAATGAAAAAAAATTTCTACCATCATTGTAGGAATTTTTCATTTTGGAAATTCCCTTTCCGAAATAAAAGACCAATTGTACAACCCGCATTTTATATTTGCGAAGCAGCATAGCATAGTATTCCTGCATGCGGTAAATCATATTGGGGTCATCTTTTGACTGAGCTTCAATATGCAGGATGAAATTATCTGTTGGCTCGGGATGCAGCATTTTCCTAAGAAAATCTGTTTTCTTTTCCCTTGTGCGCTGTATATCTGTGCTCAACTCTTCTGCCTTTTCAAAGTCACTGTTGATGAACCTTTTACTGAATGCCAAGTATATTGCTTCAATATTTTCTTTGAAAATTTTATCGTAATGATTTGCCATAGTTTTGGGGATTAACTAGCGCAAATATATTCCTAAAAAAACAGTTTGTCAAGAGTTAAAACCAAATAGTTTGAAATTATTTGTTTTTTTATTTCTAGTGTTATGTTAATTGCAATATAGTGCTATCCTAATATCGGTGGACAAAAATTTGTCTTTCAATTCAAAGATAACGCACTAGTGTTACCCCCAAATTTTACTGATGATTTAACCTGTTTGCAGCCCCATCGGGGCGACATTTTTGTAGCCGCAGGCAAAAAAAATGAATAGAGCTCTGTAGGAGCGGCA
>CAINVS010000259.1 GCA_903854205.1 uncultured Bacteroidota bacterium
ACAAAACAAGAATCGTTTTTTAAGGTAAATAAAACTCGCAAACGTAAATCCCGGAACCGTAAGCAAACACGACGTTCTTATTCAAGGATCTAAGTTTTTAGCCAATTACATCTACAATGACGACAACGGCTCGTATTCGCTTTTTCAATATACGCATCAATCTCATCGTTAAAATCAGTTTCAAGGACTAAATATTGTTTGCGATGTCTAATAATTTCGTCCATTTTCTTTTCTTTATCCAGCGTTGCAGCAATTAATTCTTTTTTTTGTGGATCTGTGTCTGGAGTGGATGTAATTTTGTCCATATCTTTGTCTAATTTTGTGGGATTTAAAAAGGGATATTCTTTTTCACGAAAAATTCTTAAACTAATTTTTAATTCGTTGAGAAGACGGAGTTCAGTTAATTGGAGTTTTTTCACTTTGGAGAATAAATTTTGTTCGTTCAGTGTTCGAAAATTGTAACGAATGTATTGCGGTAATATAAATTTATTCGTATCTTGGATTTCTTCGATGCGTTTTTCTATCTCAGTGACTAAATTTAACATTTCGGTGTATTTTTCTTCATCTTGATTGTCTTTTTTGAAAAACATAATTTTACCGGATTCAAATTCACAAATTGTCAGCAGGCGGTTGTAATTATACGCACTGGTTTTATGGGCTTCGGCTTTTGCATCAAGTTTTAAATACGAAATCAGAGCCAAAATAAATGAATTGACTGCTGTTAAACTACTGATAACGTAGGGACCAGCCGTTAATCCCTGAAGGGCAAGACTTAATAAGGTGCACAAGGATGATACAAAAATGGCAGGTAGCATAAGCATATTGAGTTGTTGTTCGCAATACACTTTGGCTTCGGTATATAAAATTTTTTGTGCTTTTATATACACTCCTAGTATATCCATGGAAGTGGACATATTAAATCCGGCGTCAGAATATTCAGTTTTCATAAAGTCTTTTACGTAGGAAATTGTTACAGCTTTGAGACGGCGTTTCCCGTTTACCTCTGTTATAATATGTCCTGCTGTATTTGCACGTGTATCTTCATAAAGTTCTCGTGCAATTACAGGATCTATAATAAAGTCAGTTGAATTGTTACTGGCTCTCCGTTCTGCTGGAGGTGTACTAAGAAATATCTGCGGGCCTTTTGGCCCTCCAGCACGAAGCACTGGATTCAATGTTAAACATACTTGGCAACATGCTATTTCTCCTGGTCGTATTGAATCAATTCCCATTTTATAATTTGATTTACAGATTGCACAATCAATGAATATATCATTTTCTGTGTAAGCTGGTCCTGTTGGCCCGGTTGGCTCTGTCGTTTTAGTTGGCCCCGTCGGTCCAGTAGCCCCAGTAGGGCCAAAGAATACCCCAGATACATCGACTGCAACCTCTTCAGGTCGACTCATTCTAAGGTTATTTTAGGTTATTTTTCAATCTTTCCACCGCTCAAAAATTTGACTGACATGCGTCCGTTTAAAAGAACATCATACAAAACAGAAGAGAGATGCCGCTGCTAGCACATTCGTCCGACACTGAATCCATTGTGGGGATTCAGTTCGGAGTGTTCAGTCCAGAAGAGATTCAACGACGCTCTGTCTGCGAAGTGACCAATCCATCGACGGCAGATGGTAAACTCAATGGTCTCTTCGATCCCCGCATGGG